>NZ_JANGCA010000042.1:0-42500 GCF_024463855.1 Clostridium sp. DFI.1.208
TTTAACTATAGTTCTTTTCAACATATTTACATTCACAATTTCAAAGATCGAATACTATATTTTCAAGTATTTTATATTTCATACTTTTTCATAAATTACTACTTGACTTTAATATAGTTGTCTTTCTCTATTGTTTCTAAATAGCCTTTTGCTTTTTCACCTAGACGGACAATATTTTCAATATCTTCTTTCGTAAGTGCATTTTCACTATTTTCCATAGTACGCTCTTCAATCAAGGCTTTCTTATTGGCATCTAAATCCCCATACCACTTCATTGCCTTTGCTTTTTCTTTGGCTTTCTTTCGCTCTATCTTCAATTCCAATTCCTTTTGTTTTTCCAATCGAGCCTTTTCTTTCTTTTGTTCTTTTTCCATCTTCATTAAAGCCTTTTTCTCTTTCTTCGCCTGTTTTCGTTCAGCTCTTGTCGGTTTTTTCGGCTTTTCGATTGTTTGAACAGATTCCTCTTTTTGTTTCTTACCTTTATTTTTCTTTGCTTCTTTTTCAGCTAATAACTCTTTTTCAGTCTTATACTCTAATGGCTTTCCGAAATCCAAATAGTGTCTTTTTAAGAAAGGTAGTAATCTATCGGCTGTCATTCCCTGCAATGTCAAAAAGCCACAAAGCATCAAAGGTAAACCCATGATAATGACAATCCAACTTGAAATCTCATCTCCCAATATAGGTGTTAAATATAAATAAGTAGGCACTGTAATAATTCCAGTTAAAACAAGAAACAACCATTGTCGAAAAGTAAATCCATAGTATTTTTCTGCCACTCCTGAAAGTTCTTTATGTGTTCTGATTCTAATATCATCCATACTATGCACCACTCCATTTCTCTGCTAACTGTGAAGATGTTGTTAAAGCTGTAGATAGAATACCGTTCATAAGAAGTATTCCAATCATTGCTCCAATTCCACCACCAAAAGTCGTTGTACTATTTTGCAAGTCTGCAATACCTAAAGCATAGATATGTACACAAAGTATCATTATCATTCCTTCAAACGCTAAGGCGACAGCATTCATAATAAATCGTTTCCCAGTTCCACTACCGTCTTCCCAAGTTCCAATCGCAAGTGGAATCGGTGCAAAGGCAAATGCCAAAACAATTTTTATTACTCGTGTAACGATTTGAGATATACACATAACAAATGTTCCAATTAAAGGAAGATAAATAATAATAAATACCACAAACAATACAAATGGCATGATACTCCAATTTATAATAGGGATTGTAATTCCACCTTCAGCAGTATCTATCAGTTCTTTAATCATTTCTCCAATAGAAAATTCTGTACCTGTTTGAAAGTTAATTGTGTTTATAACCGTATTCGTAAACTCATTTCCAATTTTCATAATCATATTTAAAAACTCATAGGAATAGGTAATTAGCATCTTGAATATCAAAAATCGTGCCACACTCATAATAATTCGCTCCCAAGAGATACGATCAATTTCCATTGCTTGTTTAATCAAGTCAATCATCACGAATACAGTTAATAAATTCAATCCTAATGATACAAACGCACTATTTAATATCTCTGCCAATGTTCCGAATTCAGATGCAGTAATTGTATTCCAATCACAAAATTCCTTGGCAGTTAATCCCATGTTTCCTAAATCAATATTAAAACCAAATAGTGAAAAAGCTATATCTAGTAACGATTGTGCAATTTCTCCTAATGAATCCCACATTGTTTTTCACTCCTTTCCTAAAAAGACAGGGCGAATATTTTTACTCGCCCATACATCTTATAAACCAAAAATATCAGGTGCTTGTGCAATGGCAATTAGCATAAATCCTGCCATTAAAGTCATTAACCCACGACTCTTTCCTTCAGCATCATCTCTTTGCCACCCTAATGCAAATAACACACCACCAACAAGTCCTACAACTCCACCAATCTTCATCAACCAGTCACACACGAAATCAATAAATTGGTCGATAGAATCCGTATTGGAATTGACTGCGAGTACATTTGTCATATTCAATACCATCATCATGGCTGTCGTATTTACGATAAGCCCTGCTTTTGCGACTTTTTCTCTTGTCTTTTTAGACATATTGTTTTTCATTGCTGTTAGTTTTTCCATTTCCATAATCCTCCTTCTTAACAACAAAAAAACAGGCACCTTGCCTGCATATAAAAAATGCTCCCCTTATTTCTATCCCTTCATTTCTAAGGGCATCACCCCTTTCAATAAAATATATAGAGTAGCTAAGATATGCTATTTTATATCGCTCCAAACAGCTTTCAGTTTTCCTTTTCCATATTTTGCTTCAAGCTGTGCTTCCGTTACTACTTTCATTTCAAATGGCTCTTGTACAGTGCAAGGAACTCCAATCGCTTTCATCAATTCTTGTTGTTGCTTTGTCTTTGACTTTCTTGGTTTCTTCATTTCCTGTAGATGATCGTACAGTTTCGCATGGTTTTCTTTCCATTCTTTTGTTTTCTTAAATTCAGGGTCTTTCGTACCATCCTGTTCTGTCCATGCTTCCCACATTTCTTTATAATCATCATGGCTCTTTAAGTCATATAATTCAGAATAGAAAGGTTTTGTTCCTGCCATTAACAAGATTCCATGTCCTGCTTCTAGTTCAGCTAATTCATCCATGGTTGCTAGTTCTCTACCATATACATCCCAGTTTTGAGAAGATGAACCTTGTCTTGAATAGGTTCGTCCTGAAGACTTTTTATACAATGTCTGCTTTCCTAACATGGTACTCATATATTCCAAAGTTTCTTTTGAACGAGAACCTAAGAAAAAGATGTAGTCACAACAGTCTAACGCTGTTTCCCATTCATCTTTATAGATTTTCTTTAACTGTGATAAAGACTGAAGAATAATGGTAATTCCACAATCCAAGCCACGACAATATGCCCAAAATTCCAAGAAACGATTGATAGCCCCTTGTTGTCTAAACTCATCCATGTAGATATTACATGGAGTTGCCAATCGTCCACCATTTGCTTGTGCATTTTGGTCGATTATTGTGAATATCTGTGAATACATGATATTCATCAAGAAGTTGAATGCATTGCTGTTAGGGTCAGAAATAATGAAATAGGCAACTCGTCCATGTTCTCCTTCATCAGCGTTTAATGGCATACCAATTCTATCTAATTCCATAGTGTCGTTATATGTCATTTCATCTACTTCACGCAAGTTGAAAGGAGCAAGTCGGGCTGATGCCGTCATAATAATAGTGGACATCATCTTTGGAGATTTTGCCGATACAACAAAATGTTTCCACTGTTTGATACCAATGTTATTAGGATCACGACTTTCCCATTCATCAAATAAGTTTCTAAGTTCTGAATTTCCTTCTTTGTCAGGTTCTCCCTTACGAATCAGTTCCATGATTTTTCTGAAATTTCGTTCTTCGATTGGATAATTGAAAATCACATAGTAAAACAATGCCTGTAAGAACACCATTTCTGCCTTTTCCCAAAAGGGGTCACCAGTATTGGATTCAATCGTTTCTGATTTTGTATTTTCCATAATCGTATTTATTAGATTCATGACATCATCTTCAGCAATATTTCGTCCTTCATCCATCAATTCTTGTACAATATCTTGACGGCTTTCATCACTATCTAGGTCTAACAAAAACGCTTCTTTTGGTAACTTACGAATATATTTCAATGGATTATAATGGTCGCTTCGCCATTTATCCTTGATATTTAAAACTCGAATATCATATCCTTTTTTCTTTAAGCTCATTCCTGTAGCCTTCAAAATTTCTTCTTTAGGGTCAGTAACGATAATTGTTTCAGCCATTGAATTTAAAATATTAGGAATTAACCAATATCTTGATTTCCCAGTTCCAGGTCTTCCTATCAAAGTGCAGTTTCGATTTCGTTTAGTCACTTTCATATTTTTAGAAAAGATTTCTGTCTTTGTGAATATCCAATTTTGATACATATCCTTTTCACGCATATCTTTCGTAAAATTAGGGTCATTCCATTTCGCACTACCAAACGCTTCTTCCTGCATATTCTTTTTATAAGAAGAATGTAGAGTTTCATAAATCATCCACGAAAATAACGCTAAAAATGAACCTATCATCAGTGTAAATTGATTAAAGATAAGAGGCTCAAATGAAAAAAATTGATCGCTTGCTTGGTTTAATACCTCAAACGACCACTCTCCATCATTCAATTCCACCAGTGTTCCTAATCGTAAGCCAAAATAAAACACAATCAGTAGTACAAGGACTACAATGACTGTGTTGCTTTTATATTCTCGTTTTACTTTCATATCTACTCATCCTCTTTATTTAACTCTAGGTCAAATTCATTCAATGAGCTTAAATCTTCTTGGTTTGCCATATCTTTTTCTGCCCACGAAATACTGTTTTCTTTATTTTCCATTTGTACGGAATCCTTGTTTAAATCTATGGACTGTTCTTGTTGCTTTAAGTCTTCGTGGGCTTGTTGGTTTTTTAATTTCATTTCCCTATCAATCATCTTTGTTTGATGTTCGGATACATGAATTTCGTAATTTCCATCTTCCTGCTTACGAGCAATATAATCATATCCCTCATATTTTTCTCGAAAATTTTTCATTTCTTCTTTTGGTACGATAGCGTGAATTGGTGCATCTCCATTTTTGAGATTTTGTAGCGTTTCGCCACCATTTGCCCCATATTCAATAATCTTATGCCCGTCTGTTCCCATGATTTCTTCCATACGCTCACGAGAACTTTTATGATAGACAACCATGACATGATCTTCATCTTGAAGTGTTGCACCAAAAACTTCTTGAGAACACATATCTTCATAATGCTCTACAAACTCTTCTTTTGTAATGATATGACGGCAGGTATCTGCATGAGGAAATTCAGCAATCATTCGATTTCCATATTCAATGCCCTCTTCCATTGATTCTACCGTTAATTCCATATCTTCCATCTTTAATTCAGGCACTAGGTTTTCGTCCATTTCTTTTTCAAATACACTGTTATCAAAATCCTTTGTCAATCGCATTTCTCGTATATCTGCCAACATTTCATTTAATGCATTCGAGTGTCTTTGATTGACGATAAAGATATATTTATTTTCAGCTGGCATCCTATTTTCCTGATTTACTAAGTTCTGATATTTATCAGCCTGCGATTCACAAAACTTGCCTAATAAAGAAAAACGCTCATATTTAACGGCTCTGTCTTTCCATTGTGCTAATTTAATATCATTCTTTGCCATTTTCTCTTGGTTATGAATAGAAATACCCCTTCGTATTTCTCGTCCTGATGGTTCTACTTCACGATAAGTTGCAAGTATTTCGGCTTCCCTTAATTTAGCAATCATGACCTTTGCTTCTTCTTTGGTAAGTTCAGGAGTATGGATCAGTGTTTTATTCGGTCCGTCCTTCTTGATAGCATTTAACGGATTCGCAAACATCTTGATGCCGTAAAGGGTAAGCATCTTTGTTAGTTTTGCCAACCCTTTAGTTGCTTTTGCTGAATACTTTACGGCTGTTCTTTCTATCGTTTCCCCTGAACGCTGAATATCCATTTTAGTATCATTCATACGATTTCACTTCCTTTTCTAATTCCTCTGTCGCTTCCATATTATCTATATCAATCGAACCTTTGGTAGATTCGTTATAAAGGTAGTCTATGTCTTTGGCACATACAAGTCCATTGAATTCCCCTGATTTTTTATAGGCAGAATATTCATGATATGGTGTAGATACCAAAGCAATCTGATTATCATTGATGCGTTCCAATTCCTTTTTATTGACTCGCACATATCCATAGGTACGGTCTTTAAAGATGGGTATCTGTACAAATCCATTCGATTGTTCCACCAACTTATTCTCATCTACGACAGCCCATACTTTCTTTCCTTCTGAAGATAAAAACATATCCAGTTCATTAAAAGAAATATTCCCTTTTAACTCCATTCCATCACTAACATCTTTTCCTACGGATATAGTAGAAATGGTTTTAAATTTGTCGATTCCCATCACTTCGGGTGTCACTTCAATATAACTTCTCCCTTCTACATAACGCACACTTGTTTTAGGAATAAACAAGGTATATCCCTGCATAGCACTTCGCACCATCAATGTACCCTTCTCATTGTTTAGAATCAAATGAACTGGAATACGATATTTTTGAAATTTCTGTACCATTTCCGTAGAACGAGAAGGTATATCCAATTTCTTTTTCATGATTGGATTTCCTTGCTGTTTCCTTTTTACAGGTGTTGATTGTAAGTTTTTATTCATTGCTAAATTTATGTCAATGGATTCTTTCTTCTTTGTCTTATCTTCCCAACGCTTCATCAAATCATTACAATTCCATGTTTCCTGCTGTTGCCCATCCGAACGATAAATCGCAAAGGTATCTTTCGTAGATACTGTTGCCACTAAAATTTCTCGATTTGCCGACCATTGTGTATCTTTTTTAGGGATATACATATATTTCTTCGCCATTGTATTAGGAATTCTAACAAAATAAGAATCGTCTGTTTCTCTTGTTATTAAGTTATGGTGGACAGTGAAAGTTCTCTCTTTAGATACTGTTTTCTCTTTTTGAATACTTTGTTCAACTTCTTGTTTTCCATTGCTTTTTTGTGGGGTTGCAATATTGTTCTTTGTCAATTTCAAACTTCCACCACTATTGTTGTAAAGGAGAATGGATTTAAAATCTTTTCCATCTACTGTCTTATATTTAGGGTCAATCGCAAACAACATAGATTTATCAAAAATAGAACTATAGGAGAAAACCGACATTCCTTCTTTTTTTCCAATCCACTTCATCTCTAAGGCTTCTAATAAGAATTTTGCATTATCAGAACCTTCTATATCAATGATACCTGCTAACTCCTGATATTTATTAACGATATACAATTCATCAATATGTTCCAATTCTAATTTTTCATTATCGGAAAATGTCTTTTCAAACTGCTTAACCACCAATCGCTTCTGTTCCATGTTCAGCTTCATTTGTGCCTTCTGTCCAATCGTATTCTTTACGAATGTTTTATTAAAAACATTTTCATGCTTGAATTTATGTATCGTTTCATAGCGTAGCCATTGTTCATCATTTGTCATGGTATCCTGCACTAAAGCAGAAATCAACACCCTGTCTAGTTCAGGAGATAGGTATCGTGTAGGGTCTTCATGAAAACGATTCAAGATGTTTTGACGGATTCGATCATAATTCTTCTGATAGAATTCCACCATTGTTTTATCCCCAGTTCGATTTACATAGGTATTGACATTATTGATAATGTATCGTTCCATCAGATTGACCTGAAACTGAAAGATTGGATTTGTCTTTTCTTCCAATGACATGGCATGGATAATATCATCCACTTCTTCTTTGGAATAGGTAGAATGTTTTACTACATAATCTTTGAAGTTCATTTCATCATAAGAAGTTTTAATCAGCTCCTCTTTTTTTGCTTCCTCATAGGCTTCTTTAATTGTTTCGGAATTGAATTCCTTATTCTCAAAATATTTGTTTTCCATAAGGAATTGAAAACCTGATACTCGTGCTTTTTCTAAATCATGTTCTACTGCTCCTGCATTGGCAAAATCCCATAAGTCCTTACTATCTTTCTCTTCTGTCAGCTGTAGATTTTCTTTTACTTTATTTAGATCTATCACACTCACACGGAATCGCTTGTTCATGAGTTCAGGTATCTCTTTTACCATAGCTTGTCTGCCTGCATTATCATTATCACGCATCAGCACGATTTCACAATCTAGCCTGCGTAACATGGCAATCTGCTCTTTGGTAAAAGAAGTTCCCATGGTAGCAACGATATTACGAATATTCATCTTATTACCACCTGCGACATCCATAAATCCTTCTACTACATAGATCTTATCATTGTAGGCATAATTTTTTGCGACATTAAAATTATATAAGTGATTGGATTTCATGAATATATCTGTATTTCTTCCATGTAGATATTTAGGTTCTTCTCCATGAATCGCTCGCCCACTAAAGGTAACGGTATTTCCTCGCTCATCCATCACAGGAATTAAGATACGATTCCCAAAGACTGGATGATAGTTTCCTTGTTCATCTTCTCGAATAAACCCTGTTTTCAACAAATATTCTAATGGAAATGACTTTTTATCAATCCATTGTTGTATCTGCTCATAAGAAATATAGCCAAATTGTAATTCCTGAATTAAGTCTTTTGTAAATCCACGATTTAGAAGATATTGTTTTGCTTTCGTATTCCCTAAACTTGTCAAATTGTAATTGGCAATCTCTTTGATTTTATTCAGCGTATTTAACAAGACTCGTTCATGCTCTGAATAGATACGAGAATTATGAGAATATTGTGCATTTAATGAATTTTGGTTGTTTTGTTCTTTTGGAATATTCAAATGACAAATATCAATTACTTTATTCATGGCATCCCGTACTGTAAAGTTACGATTTCCTAATACTTTGTTTTCATACTTCTGAACAAAAGAAATTGCATTTCCACTTTCATTACACACAAAACATTTCCAAATCTTGTCGTCACGGATACTCAAGGATGGGTCGTGATCGTCATGAAAAGGACAAACTGTTTTAAAATCTTTCCCTTTCTTAACAATCTTTAAACCATATTCTTCCATGACTTCACGAACGCTTGCTTGATTGATAATCATCTGATATTTTTGTTGAAACATAGAGTTTTGTTGTTCTGCCATTTTTCCACCTACTTTCTTTTAAAAAAATAGGAAGTCACTTCCTATTTCTCTATATCTTCCATTTCTTCTTCAAGTTCTATATCTGTTTCTTGTTTTTTTTCCATCAATGTACAATTATCCAATACATAATCCAATTCATCCAACATTCCTTGAATTTCTTTTGCATCTTCTACAAGTTCACTAGGCGAAGGTACATTCATGCGATTGTCATCAACAGTTCTTGCTTCTAACCACATGGCAATATGTTCCTCTTGATCAAAATTCATTGCATACTCACAAATTTGTTCGACTGCTTTTTCTAATGACTTATCATGTTGAATACAAAAAACAAAATCTTCTCCTGCTGGCGAATATTGTTCAATTTCCCATGAAGTTCCACCATCATAGATTTTCCAATCATGAGCTTCGAGTAAATCTCTTAAATCGTCCAAAGATTTCAATGTTGTCATTTTCGCTTCATAACGGAGAATATCTTTATACGATAACCATTCAGGTTTAATTGGTACTTGATTATAGTATCGTTTCATTGCGTGAATGTGGTCTTGAACTGTGTCAGCCCATAAATTCCTCTCGCTTCGTTGTCCATAGCCTAAGTAATACTCACAATCTTGTTGTAATCGACCTAACATCATATATTCATGTTGATACGAACCATCAATCATCATCTGCATTTCATTCGATAAACACATTCCATATTCATCTATTTCATTGAACGACATTTCAGGAACCATATCATACAATTCTAATAATAAATCATCATCATAAACGATTTCGTCATTTTCTACTTTCTTGTAATGTTTGTCAATCACAAGTTTTATCAATTCCTGTACCTTGTCATTTCCATATACTTCAGGAATTTTCTCCTGCAAATCTTCAAAAAATCTTTCCTTATCAAATCTCATTTTATTTACCTCTGTGTTCTTCCTTCTTTATTTTCAAATCTTCTTTAACTGCATAATTATGATTTTGTTATTTACCATCTATCTTCTGTAATATCTAATTCATATTCTTCCACATCTTCTTTTACTTCATCTAGTTGTGTTTCTGAACCATAAGATTTGTTTTTTGATAAATCTTGTTCAACTTGATTTTTCGTAAAACATTGTCTATCATATGAAGTAGATAGAGCATTTATAAGGTTTAAGAGCAATTAGAGCTTGGCAGACTTTATAAATGCTCTATTTTTTCGTTTACAAAAAATAGGAAGTCACTTCCTATTTTTCAATTTCATCCAAATCTTCTTCTAAATCCATACCATAAGTTTCTTCTATACAACCTTTTTCTTTTGCCAAGTCTTGTTCAACTTGACTTTTATTGAAACTTGCCCTAGTATAATAATTAGACAGGGCATATGTAAGACCTTTGGACAATTGGAGTCCTCTAGATTTTACATATTGCTCTGTTTTTTTGTTTGTGTAAAAAGTTTTATCATTCTCATATGAACGATTTAATAATTGTTCTAATTTTTCTTTTTCGTAAATGGATGTAATTTCATTCAACAGAAGATTTCCACCCATATCTTTGTTTTCTCTACAGATTGCAATCATTGGAAATCCATCATCATCTACTTCATCTAATAAAATAATCTTACTTGTATCGTGTTGGTAACTATCAAATGCCAACACGCTTTCTTTTAAATACATTTCACAGTTACTGACAAACTCATACCCTATATCATGCTTTTCTCTAAGTTTAATAACTGTTGATACATTCATGACTAATGGATTATCTGTAGCAAAATCTTCTATGTAATCCAGTGAGTGTGTACTGTCTGCAACTATCAATGGGTATCGTGTATCATAGATACCACTCATCAACTGAATCAACTGTTTATCAAAAGAAGTAATCGTACCATCTTCATGAACAATATTCTTATTGATTTTTCTCAATGTATCTATCTTTGTCATTCATTAACACCTTCTTCCAAATAAAAAAATAGGAAGTCACTTCCTATTTTTCAACTTCATCCAATTCTTCAAAATCATCTTCTATATTTTTAATTTCTTCATTTTGTATGCCAATCTCTTTATCACTTAATTCAATTAGCTTATTTTGTACCATTTCAATTTCTGATGAATTTTTGATTACATCTTCTAGTTCCACCCATTCTCCAAGATACAGTTTGCTACCTTCTTCTTTTTCAAACTTTTCTAACGAAAACCTTGGTTCTTCCTTTCCGGTTTCTTGTACGATTTGAATGATGTAAAAATGATCCTTATTGTGAATATCTGTGAGAAAATAATTATGCCATTTTAAACAACCTTCTCCATTGTCTTTTGAATCTAAATTGATTTCAAATGTACAACTATTAAATGAAATTAGATTTTTATCTATGCTTTGAGATTTCTCTTTTGCAAATAAATCAAGAAATGCTCCATGAAAAGTGGCAACTGGTTCGCCATGCTCATCTGCCTCTTTCCAATCATCCCACATTTCAACAATAGAATACATATCATGTACTCCTGCTTCTTTGATTGATTGAAGGTCACGAGAGAGTTCGTCTAAGTCTTCCTGTGCATATGTTTTATCTAAGAATTCTTCAGGCTCTAAAAACCATGTATGATTATCAGAGGCTTTCGCCACTTTTACCATATCTTGAATAATCTTTCCATAATCATTCGGATTAATTAATAGTGTTTTTTGTTTTTCAGCATTTAAACCATCTAATTTATCCATGATATCCTTTTTAGAATATGCTCCAAAGTATTCTCCATCTTTACTCCAAATTTCAAAATCCTCAGATAATCTTAATTCTTTATCAGGATACCCATAAATCGTTCCTGTTACGAGTCCATAGTCAAAGTCTTTGAGAAATTCTCCATTTTCATACTCTTCAGCAAGATGGACATTCAATCCATTTTGTTTCATATACACATAAAGCTCATACTCATATTTTTCAGTACCAAGTGGTGCTTTATGTTCTTTATTGAATTTTACAATTTTATCGTAAACTTCCTGCATATCCTTTAAGGATTGCTGAAACACTTGTTTTCTATTTTCTGATTCTTGCTTTTCTTTCGATTTATCAACCTGTTGCAATGTATCCTTGGATGCTTCCATTTGTTTATCAATTTGATGAGATAAAACTTGTCTTCTATACAAGGCATCTCTAAATACTTGAAATTGCCTTTCATTTTTTAAATCTTCAATAACCTGTTCATAAGTTGTAGGATACCACACAGTACTTCCATCTGCACTTTCTCGTATAACCATGATATATCCATTTTCAACTTGTAAAATTTCTTCCTCGATACATTGACGAATGATAAAACGAATTTCTCGTTCTTTTTCTAAATCATTTAAATTCCAATTTAAATGATTATCTTGAATATATTGATTCCAACCAATCCATTTTTCGTTTGGTGCTTCTTTTACACCCCTTGCTGTAATTTCAAGATAAGATTTTCCAATTCTTTTTCCATCCATATCTTCTTGATAAATAGCAACTGCATATCCCATTAAATTATTGATAGCAATTCTACCAATTAAAGTTTCTATATCATCTAACACATCTTTATCTTGAATATAATATAAATGATTATTTCCAATATTATTAGGAGTAGTATAATCCTTAGTTATTTCAAATTGATAAGGTTCTAAATATTCATTAAGTAACTGCCTTGTTTTTTCTTGGTCAATTCCCTTACCACCCCAACTAGAAGTTTCTAAAACAGATTGATTTCTACCAATAAACTTTAACAAGTCTTCACTTTCCATTAAACCACAAAATTCAACAATTCGTTTATTACTGGATGTCAATCTTTTCTCCATTTTAACCACCTACATTTCAATTTCATCTAAATCTTCTTCGATTTCATTCATTTCTGTAGATATTTCTTCCTTCCGAATACCAAACAATTCAATATCTACTCGATCTTCTAAATTTTTAAACACATCAAAATGCTTATCAATAATTTGACAAGCCTCTAGTTCACTATCTGTTAAATTATCTCGTATCCAAATCGTGCTACATTGTCCATTACAATCAAATTCAATCAAATTATAATTACCCTTATACGAATCTAAAAATTCTTTTACGATTTCTTTTTCTTCTTCACTAAGTTCATCCATATCCGTATATGATAAATCTTCTTTTAGCTGTTCTAAATCTTTATTGAGTAATGCATTACACTCCAAACAGCAGTCACCAAAAATTCGATTTCCTGTCAATTTCATTTTGAATTGCTTTAAATCTTTTATCACATCATATACAATGTCTGAATCAAAGATTTTTAACTGTGTCGGACAATAATCATCCAACAATAATCCTATAAAATGTCTTAAATCTTGTGCATAAGTAAAATCATATGTATCCTTCATGTTTTTCTATCTCCTATTTTTCAAGTTCATCTAAGTCCTCTTCTATTTCACTTTCTTTATCAAAATTGATTGTTTCATGTTTTAATGCTTCTCTTGTGAAATATTCTTCTTCAGGACTCTTGTGATAAATAAGTGTTTCTTCTGAATCGTTTAAAACGATTTCTACAGCTTCTTTTTCATCAATATATTCCATTGTCTTAAATGCATCTTTTACATCCTGTACAGGATAATAATCACTCAATCCTTGCTCTCTACATATTTCTGTTGCCCATACTTTTAAAACAACATCTGCATTTTTATATTTCTTATTCACGAATTCCAAATTGAAATGAAATTGCATGATTTTTTTCCTGCATTTGAGATTCCCTTTTTTCATTTTCATAAACGACATTCAAACATTTTTCAGAATATCTATCTACATCAAAATTTACCAAATCTTCTAAACTAATATATTTCTTGCCATCTACTCCAAGGATATTTACATTACCTTGTTGAAAGTCTTTTAGATATTCCATTTTTAAGAAATCATTTAATTCCATACCTGCTGTGAAAATGTACTTATTCCCTATCTTATTGATTTCATTACCATCTATCCATTCATCAAATAAGGTGTCAGGATACTGCCAATCAACAGCATCAAATAAATGACTGGAAATTTCTTCCTGATAATTAGTAAGTACCAAGAAGTCCTTATGGCTATATCCATTGTCTTTTTCTGCTTCTTTTACGCTATCTGCCAATTCTTCAAGAGTGAATTCATTTTTATTATAGTGGTTAATCGCCTCTTGGATTTGTTTCTTATATTCCTCATATCCATATTCAGAAATATAACTGGTTTCATAGACATCACGATTATAGGCTTTAAAATTCTTATACCCATACCCTTGTTCCAAGTGTCCATCAAGAATGAAATCTATCTCTACTTTTTGTTCATCATTTCGTAATCGAATCTTTTCTCCTGCATCAGCTTCCTCACGATTTACTTCCATAGGAAATATTTCTTGTAATTGCTGTAATACTGTTTTTTCTAACATTTCTCCACCTACTTTCTTTTTCCTTACTATGTAAAAAAAGAAATGCGACCAAGTAATCACATTTCTATATCTTGTGTAAGTAAAAATTCATAAATATCAAATGGTTGTTCATCTTCCCATGATACAAGTGATTTATAACGCTTTTTCTTATCTTCCACGAATGCTGAAACACTGTATCCATCAATTTCATTATTATTCCAAACTTTATCGCCTTTTTCCAAAGGATATAATCCATGATCTGCAAAGAAAATTCTTCCATCTTTGTTACAAATCAACCAATCATATCCAACCCTATTCATGTTATATAATTCTTGAATTGCTCCTTTTGATAACTTGTTTCCTTTATAAATACATTTTTCATGTTTCTTTGAATATTCATCAAAATAGGATTCATTTGTATAATCATGCTCATGGAATGAATTTAACAAAAATGTCCAAAATAAATTTTTAACCTCGGATGGAAACATATCCATAGTTATCAGTTCACTTTCTTTTTCAAAATGAGAGTATCTCCAAATTTTATTTTGTAAATCCAGTAAACATTCTTTTTCATCTTTTATATCTGCTTTTAAGTTTAGATTCTGTGCTTCTATTTCCGAGTATCTTTCCATTTGTTTTGATAAGACTCCCATTAACTGATTAAAATCCTCTTTCTTAAATTTCATCCAAACTCTATCTTTTCTCATATTCCTCTACTTTCTAAGATATGTTTTATATTTCCATATCCATTTCGTCTAAATCTTCTTCAATTTCTTCATATTCTACATCCATTTTCTGTTTCACTATTGGATGCTCTTTTAAATATATTTCACGCTCTTTTTCGTGTTTTTCATACATTTGTTCTAGCATTTCTAAATCAGGCAATGTCGCCATATATTCAGGATTGTTGTATCCTAACTCATTGACAAGATAATCACATCTTTCCATAAGTTCTTGGATATATGTATAAAAGATAGGTGCTTTTCTTTTATCTTTTAGATCACGATTGATATACCATGACACATTCTCAATCTTATCTTTTTGATATAAGATTCTACCTTGTAAATCCATCTTATCTTCATAAGGTAGAGTAAGAGTATAGAAATATCCATTCAAACCACTATACCAATGTTCTGAAAATATCATTTGACTACCATCATGTTGTTTCACTGGTTCTGTTAGCAAATATAGATTTTTTCTAACTCTTGGTTTGTTGTCATATTCAACAACAGGATAACTTTCTTTATCAGCTTTCATTCTGTCAAAAGAGTCTTTCCGTTTTTGATATGTATCCACAATCAGTTGTTTTGCTTCTTTCTCTGTTTTAAATTGATAAATGAACCCATTTTTATAAACACGATTGTTTGGTAAAAGCCCTATAAAGTTTTCTCCCTTATAATTCGGCTTTTGTACAGTCCATTCATAATGATAGCCAAGTGTATAACCATCAATGAATTGACTTTCTAAATCTTCCTTAGATATATAATAGACATCTTTGGGCTTTTCTAGTTCTTGTTCATCCAAAAAATCAAACAATCCCATTTGTTCCATTTACTCCACCTTCTTTCAAAAAAAGGAAGTGACTTCCTTTTTTTATTTTTAGTATGTTTAGTACCTGTACAAAATTACAGGTTGTGAATCATCAGTCATATAGGCTTTAGACTCACATTTTCTTATCTTGAATTTTCTAAAAAACTCAAGAAGTTAGGACTTTGGTCTTCCCTTTTATATAGTTTTTTTAAATTTCTATATCATCATGGTCGAAATCATCTTGTTCTATTTCATCAAAGTTTTTATCTGCTTTAATCATGCTATGATAAGTATCCTCTGTAGCAAGTTTCAGTTCTGTTTCTATTGTATTGGAATAGGTATCAATGATTTCTTTGGATGAATATCCGTTATCGAAACTTACAATCGTTTGTTCTTTGCCGTTTTCAGGGTCATAGATACGATACAATCCTTCAACTTTGCCATCTCCAATTTCAACAGAGAAATCAGCATACCCTTTTAACTCTCCAGTTTTATAGACTTCCAGTTGCACAATTTGAACATTATCTATTTTTGCATTCTCAAGTCTTTCTCCTGTTCTCCAATCATATCCTCTTTTTTCTGCTATTCTTCTAGCTGCCTGAACGGATGGATTATCGGAATGCCCTTGTGCTTTATCTAAAGTTCTTTCTATCAGCGTTTTGGGAATAATTTTCCCCTCTTTAACTAATGTATTATATTCTTTAATTGCTTCGCTTCTTTTTTTCGCATACTCCATTCGTTGTTTGTTGGCATCACTATAAAATTTTCTTGCTCCTCGTTGTGTTTTTAGTTGTCGATTAGAACGAAGTTTATCATCTAAAAAATCACTAATTGGAGAAGACAATCCTTTTTCTCCTAAAAACTCTTCCAAACTCTTTTTTATAGCTTCATATCTTACTTCAGGTATTTCTATTTCTCCAAATTGCATCTGTAACAAGACTGGTCTTAATTCCTTTTCTAAATACTCTGTATCAGGTACTAAATCCAAGAAATTACCAATGGTAAATACTTTAACAGTATCCATATCATCCACTAATGCGTAATTGGAATTAAAATCAGCCGATACGACAAAAGCTGAAATGTTTTCAGGTGTATCTTCAATACGACCAATAAACTCATTACTTACCACTCTAAATTCATTGCATTTATATACAGAGAGATAACTCTGATTTTTCATAGAGAAACCACCTTTCTTTGCATAAAAGAAAAGAGCCACCATTTCTGATGACTCCAATAAAAAAAGCACCTACTATTTTTTGTAAGTACATTTTGATTTACTTTATAGTTTTCACACGAATTCTACTATACTCATTTTAGCACTTTCTTTGTGAAATGAAAATGCAAAAATAAGGAAATTCAACTTACTTTCTTATCTTTAGCTCCATCCATATTGATCGAGTTATTTTTGTAAAACAATCTACTTCACTTACTAACTCAATCAAAAAATCCAATAGCATTTCTGCATATGTTTCCAACCCAAATAATCGCAAACTTTTAATAATCCTTGTCAATCGTAAGTGGTTGTGATTTTTTACAACTAACCATACCTTGCTTCTTTCCTCAAAAGAATTATTTTTTTCAATTTTGTTTTCTACTTCATTTAATCTTAATCCATAGAATTCTAACATTCTTTGAAAAGACATTATCATATTATACTGAATAATCTCATCCTGTTTCGCCATTTCTAATTCATACTCTTTTAGAGCAGGAGCGACAAATGGATGATGAAAACTCCTTTTATCTAATGGAAACATCCATTGTATGTAATTATGTGTTTCTTCTAGCCATTGGTTATCAGCTTCCCAATAATCAAATAAGTATCTTCCTTTATTGTCTTTTTCTTTACCTTGTAAAAATCCCAATATTGTCATGATATACCTCTTTCTAAAAAATAGGAAGTCACTTCCTATTTTTCAATTTCATCTAGTTCTAAATTTTGTTCTTCATGATTGAATTCAATAAATTTACCTTGCTTAATTTCTCCAACGATCATAGATGGTTCAATATACGGAAAAATCACTTGCCGTTCAGAATTTCTTTTTTCATAAATTGAATTCCATATACTTTCCATTTCATTTGGATATTGATACGCATAGATTTCATCAGCAAAATTATAAAAGTCAGTTTCTAAACAAAGTTCACTAGGAATATCCAGTACATAAATTTTAGAATCATCTGTTTCTTTTCCTATCATATGACAGGCTCTTTCAATTGCCTTATCCATATCTTTTGTTTTTAATTTGGAAAAGCCCCAAAAGAAAGATGAATAATCTGTTTCTTTCATTCGATTATAATCATCAAATAATCGCCTATAAATTGGTAATGCCTCTTGATAATTACATCTATCTTTATCTGCATACACCTTTTTCGACACATCTAAATCCGAAGACTGAATCGTTAATACTCTTGTTATTTTTTCAGCTTTTCGCTTTGAAGTATCGTATGGTTTCGTATATTCGCCACGAATTGAATAATAGTTTTCTTTTCCAATGATGATATGATCTAAAAATTGAATGTCCATAATCTCACAGGCTCTTTTAATTTTTTCAGTAATTTGAAAATCTTCTTGACTTGGTGTGCTGTTTCCTGATGGATGATTATGATACATAATAATTCCACAAGCATTTGACAACAATGCCGATTTCATCACGCTTTTTACATCTACTATCGAACTATCTAAACCACCAACAGATACAATATGAGCATTTAACACACAATTATTTGCATCTAAATTTAATGTCATGCACATTTCTCTATCCAAGTCCTGCATCTCTTCTAAAACAAAATTCACAGTATCTATTGGTTTCTTAATTGGCTTATCATAGTCGATTTCTCGCTCCTTTACTAATCGAATTCCAACAACATCTATCTTCATACCTAATCTTCTTTCTTAATAATTCTAATGCCTTCATCATCTATCACTAATTCTTCATCCGACTTTAATGATTGTAGAATTCCTTTTAAATCCTTTCCTGTCATTTCACTTTCATTATTCATTCTCATAACTCCTTGTCGATTTCTTCTAACTCCATCTCTATCGTTTCATTTTCTTTTTGTGAAAGTTCCTGATGATAGTTTTCCAAAAAAGTATGTACTTCTAAAACTTCATCTTTAAACCACTTCAAATCATCAATCACATCATCTAAAACAAGTCCTTGTCCATAATGCTCTACATTTGCATAATAACTCAATTCTTCAGCTACACTATATTCATTTCCATACTCATAAATTGCATCAAGAAATTCTTCAACACTTTCCTGTTCATGGACAGCATCAAAGTGTACACCAAGTTCTAAACCATTTGGTGCTGTTTTATGGAAGTAAATACCTTCATCATCATGCTTTATATTCCAACCTAAATGCACAGCGTGACCCAATAACAAGAGAATCTGATGTTCCCTATCTTCTTCCACCTCTTTTTCATCACTGTATTCTTTGACTAAATCTTCTGTAGTTCTTCCACCTTCATACCATGCAATAACATCACTGCTGAATATCTTTCCTTCATTATGGAATAATTGGTTCGTATTCTTATCATAATCAATAATACCTTTATCCCATTCTTCCAAAGTCTTTTCAAAATACTGTAGTATTTCTTCTCCTAGTAAAGATATATTTTCTTTGTTTAATAGCTCTGTTCCATGAAGATTTGGATATACATTCTCCTCGATTTCCTTTTGTTCGTGGTTTACTTTATCTTCCAAAGATTCAAGGTCGATTCCCCTGTTTGTCATATCTTCCACTATAGTGTCATGATACCCACAGAAATCAAGTACTTCCTTCAATTCATAAAGTGTTTTTAAATTCATCTCGCCAACCTCTTTCTATTTTATATACCAAAGAAACCAATCAATACGACACCCACGATTGTTACCACAATCCATTGTCTTGTCTTTTCACGATATGTTTCATAGGATATATGATGCTCTCGTTTCTTCACATCTAATTTATAGATATTCCATATCGCACATCCACAACAAACCAATCCCAATCCTGTAAATACTATCTTCATTGTTTATTCTCCTTCCACTTTCTTACTTCTATCATAAAAACAAATGACATGAAAATGACAGAATAAATTTGGTTGATCGTCGTGTATTTGTACAAATAATGGATAATATTTTTCTTTCTTCATTTCTCGAATGATGCCAAACATTTCTGCAACCATTTCCTTATTCCAATTATGGACATCTCTTCTAGGGCATTCAACCCTTGCATAAAACAATCGCTTATATAAATCTCTAATATAACGAAAAACATACTTTTTTAATTCTATCCTTTTTTCTAAATCATCTGTCCATCTCAATGCTTTTGAATTTCCTTCATTATCAAATATAAAGGATACATTTCTCACAGAATCCTCATTCGTAAATTTTTGATCTTTATCGGTATGTATCAAATAATTAAGATGATTATGCAAATGAGGGATTCCATTAAATGTAAGCATTTCTATATCTTCAATCGTAAAATAATGATATTCCATATATTTTCTCCATTTCTAAAAATAGGAAGTCACTTCCTATTTTTCAATTTCATCAAATTCATCTGTCTTATTAAATTGATTTTCATTTTCCATAATTGCTGTTTTTTGACTGGAAGTAACTATTCCTTTTCGCACATAATCAAACCGTTCAGGATAATTCTGATATTCAATCAAAAGACTATGATAATTGCTATTAGCTAGGTCACTGTCTGTTAGAACATATACATTGGTATTCTTTTCATTTGCCTTTAGATATGGTTCTAACATTCTCTGCATCACTTGAGGTAAATGAGCATCTTTTCGTTCCAATGCATAGATTGAATTATTCAACTCATTCTTGTAATAGCAAATACTATCTTTTATCAATTCCAATCGAACTGTTGTCTGATAATCAGTAAAATAAATTTTATGGGGTACTGTTTCTTTCTGCTTCAAAAGTTCATGAACTGGAGATACTTTCTTAGTAGCTTCATCTATCTTTTTAAGTTTATCTGTTGCTTTATTTTTAATAACTTCATTATGATCTACAGCTAATAACTCAATCATATGTCTGTCTTTCGTAAGTTCTAACAATGTCATTTTCTCTTGAAAGGAAAACTTATACATGGGAATCCCTTTTTCATGTTTCTCTATGGTTTTATCATAAATCCATTCTTTACACTTTTTTTCCAATAATTGAAAATCACAACAGAACTGATGATATGTCGTATTCTTATCCAATGCCTTGTGATAGATTGCTTTTGCTTTACTTTGAATGACTTCTCTATTCTTGTTACAATATTTTAATTCTTGTCTTAGCAGAAATCTGTATTGATAATCACTTTCGTTGTTTATCACTTTTTGTTTAATTTCTGCATCAGGCACAGGAAACATAAAAGAATAACGAACACTTCCCACTGGTACATTTCCTACTTCAATGACATAATTTGAACTTTGTTTTATGTTAAATGAGGATACAGGAGCAAAATAATTCAATCCATTGATTTTAAATAAAGTACCACACAAAAATTTATTTCTATTCTGATACTCCACATTAGGTATTCGAGAATCGAATTGTTTTAAATATTTTACATAATCAACATTCACTTCATAGAAATCTAGTTTTTCGCTCATACAAGCACCCCCAAACATGAAAAAAAGCCATGTACCTATACATGACTTTGTATTCGCCTTTTAGCTGTTTGCTATCCTATTCGTTAAATTATGAATAGGCATGGTAGCGAAGCACCCGAATAGATTATTCGCCTTTTAGTCGTTTGACTATCCTGCATTATACAGGCATGGTAGCGAAGCACCTTAAAGATTCGAGATTTGCCTCTTGTCTTGTACTTCAACTGCAAAGGACAAACCTCATATGAATGATAATGAAGATGTTCTCTTCGATTAGAGTATAGCACAGTAATTTATATTTGCAAACTAATTTTAAAATTGCATTTTATTCAAAATAGGAAGTCACTTCCTATTTTTGAAAAAAGTGAAGATTACTCTCCACTTAAATATCTCTATCTTCAAAATCATCTTCAATACTTATATTGACTGCATCATTGTCTTCGTTTCCATCAGTAATGCCATTCTTATTATACAAATAATTACGGTCATATACTTTCAGTTCTTCAAGGAATTCTGAAACATTAAGATATATAACCCCATTATCATCTTTATCTAAAGTCTTTCCATTATATAAAACAACTTTTTCTTTTACTTTAAAACCATTTTCTTTTAACCAATCAAGTTTTTCAGTATCTAGCAAATGTTTTGTTTGTTTATTGTATTCAACTTCAGAAGAATGTTTAATTTCAAAAATGAATGTTTCATTCTTTTTGTTACGAATAACCATATCATATTCGCCATTTTTAAATGGAGATTTTCTATACTCATAAAATCTAAATTGAGAAACAAAGCAATCAGATAAACTTCTAGTTACATTTAAGAGAACAATTTCTTCTAACATTCTTCCTTTAATATCAGATAACAATTTGTTATAAATGAACTCTTGTTTATCTCCACTCAACTTAACGAATTTAGGGTCATTATACAACGCTTTTAATGCTGATTTTGCCTGATTATAACGAATGCAAGGTTGAACAACGACAGGATTATCAGAAATTGAAAATTCTTTGCTAACTGTACAATATTTAACATCATCAAAAAAATCCAACTCATACAAATAATTTTCTATCTGTGCAAGTTCATTTTCTGTTAAGCCATACTTTAATTCATTGTAATTTAAAATCTTTAAATCCTTTTTTATTTGCTCTGATAGATTTTCTACATTCATATCAGCACTATAGGATAATATATCATTGTCTTTAACATCCGATATATAGTGATGCAAAACTCCAATATCATGAGATTCAAAATTTTTCAAAATTGCATCAAGTAAAAATTCATGGTTCTTATCTTCGATAACTCGATTGATAACATTTGTTAATTCTCCTCGACTATGAATTAAATATAAAGCACCTAAATCTCCTTTATCTTTTAATTTAGACAAGGAATGTTGAATATTTTCTGCAATAGCTGAATCAACATATTCTTTAAAATTTTCATCTCTATTATAGTTAATTCCACTTTTTGACAACAATCCACCTTCCACAATATAATCTTCAGCAGTGGCATTTGGAAATAAATGCGTATATTCATAATATGGAATATAAGTTGTATGAATTGAAATTGAACGATCAAACAACTCTCCTCTTTGGCTTAAATAAATACCTAATGAATCTGTTCCTGTTAATACAATATGAATACCTGATATAGCAAACTCATCTGATAGTAAAGAAGATACTCTTACAAATTGTTCTACTTTGGTAATTTCATCAATGAAAATATATTTATATCCCTGTTCATTTAATTTTTGTAAATCTAGATACAAACTTGCCATGTTGTCTTCTTCTGTTACATCTATCCATGCAGTTTTATTAAATTGCTCATTTGTCATACCTAAAATAGATTGTAACATCATAGTAGTCTTCCCAGTTCTTCGCAAACCATATAACGCACAAACTTTACCATAATAAGGTGTATTCACTGATAAATCAGAGTACAGATATTTGTTCAAATCATTCAGTAAATATCTTGTGTTTAATGAACTTACAGATTTCGCTCTATTTTGTAAAGATACTCCAAATCTAACATTTGTTCTGTATATAGACATTTCAGCACCTTCTTTCATACTATTATTATAACAGATTTATATGCACCCTAATAGATAGCATTTTCATGCTCTCTACAAAAATAGGAAGTGACTTCCTATTTTTGAAAAAAGTGAAGATTACTCTCCACTTTGCATTTAACCTTTTGTATCCAATGAATCATTATCATCATATTCATCTTCTACATTTTTTATACATTCTTTTCGTGCTAGAAGCATCTTCTGATAATTACGATCATATACTTTTAATTCATCAAGATATTCAGATATGTTTTTATATTTCACACCTTCAATTTCTTGTCCTTGTGTTTTTCCCATATATAACACTGTTCTTCCTGTTACCTCTAATCCTCTTTTTTCAAAGTATTTCATTTTTGCAGGGTCAATCATATGTTTGTACTGACTTGGTACGATTTCAGAACTGTGTTTGATTTCAAATAATTCTACAGTGTATAATTCTTTATCTTTAATAACTAAATCAATTTCTCCTTCTGTAACTCCTTCACTCGGCATTGGTGGATAAGAGAGTTGAAATACTTCATATTTTTCAGCATCCAAAGATTGTTGGACATTATAAATTGTCAATTCTTCTAATATCTTTCCTTTTACATTGTTATCAATCGTTGAAACAATTAAATTTTGTTCTTTATCTGTTCCTAATCGGAAAGTATTGTGATTTTCTAAAATCTTCAACAATTCCTTGCACTGACTGTATCGCAACCCTGACTGTGTAATAATATTGTTTTCTACTGGCGAAATATTAAAGTCACCTGATTCAACAGTATAGGAATCTACAATTTCTAGTTTTCGTAAATATTGTTCTATCTCATAGACTTCAGAATCTGTTAGTATTTCATCTTTTCTTGCATCATAAATATGAAGTTGTTTTTTCAATGGTTCAACAATGGTGCTTGAATCTATTTTGTTTAGAATATCTGTGTTAGGTTCGATATTTTTCTTAACACGAGTAGTCATTATATCTCTAACAGAGTTATAATCAGAAGGTTTAAATGTACTTTGAATTACCCTGATAGAAAACTGATGGTTTCTATTTTGTACAACACGATTGATAGCATTAGTCAGTTTATCTTGATTATATAAATTTATCAAAGAACGAAATTTACTGCCTTCTTCATAGTTTTCTAAAGAATGCTGAATGTTCTGTGCAATCGCAGAGTCCACATATTGCTCTGCATTTTTTCCATTATAGAACGGATAATCTTCATTATATTCAGGAATCAAAGTACCACCATATTCAATGAATTCATCAATATTTTTATTAGGAAACAAATGTTTAAATTCATAAAAAGGAATATATGTTGTATGAATATATCTAGCTCTGTCATAAAGTTCACGAGAAGAAGATAAGAAAAAGCCTAGAGAATCTGTTCCTGTCAGAACAATTCTCAACCCCTTTCTAACATATACATCAGGAAATAAGGAAGACATGGAAATAAAGTTATCCAATGAAGTGACTTCATCAATGAAAATATACTTGTATCCTTCTTCTTTCAATCTATCAAGATCACTATATAAAGAAGATATGGTATCTCTATTGCTTACTTCGATATATGCACTTTTTTCAAATTCATCTTGCGTTAATTCAGAAATCGTTTGCAACATTAAAGTTGTTTTTCCAGTTCTTCGCAATCCATATAAAATACAGACTTTGGTATCTTCTGATTCAAATAAATAGTCTTTCAATTCTTCTCCAATAATGCGTTGTGGTTTATCTTTTTCACGATTTGTGATTTCTTTTAATTCGTCTTTAACAAAAACATTTGCTGTATATTTTTTCATTAAACCACCTTCTTTCATATCCCTATTATAACAAATTTCTATGCACTCTAACAGATAGCATTTTCATGCTTTCTGCAAAAATAGGAAGTGACTTCCTATTTTTCAATTTCATCCATTTCTTCTTCAATTTCTATAAATTTATTTATTCTATCTTGTTCTTTATTAAATTGAATGTCATAACAAATTCGATTAAGTTCTCCTCTTATAGAAGGATACCCTTTCTTCCCAATGTTTTTTAGATTTTTCATATCGTATAAAGGTGTTTTCAATAATCCTTTTAAAGTTGTAATTCCACTTGCTTTCAAACAATATTTTGCTCGATCTGTAAGATGGAGCATATCCACTGGACAATCTTTTTCTATTTTTGATGCAACTAATTTCTTAATTTCATCTTCCAAAAAATTCTCTACTAATTTCCCATCCTTTTTGCATACAGAATATTCAATACTTGATAAATCTTTAAAGAATGAATAATCCATATTTGTTAAATCACAATCGTTGTCTTTTATGTTCTTATAATCTTCTCCTCCTATTTCAACGCTTCCTTGAAAAGAAATAACTCCATATGTTCCATCCACTCCCTGATCTACATAATCACGAATATACTTTAGGTTTTCTTTATAATCCTTTTCCAAAAAGAAACCATTATTTTCGTTATAGAATCCATAATTCAATTCTTTATTATTGCAAGCATAATGATCAAACTCTTTATCCAATTTTTCTAAAAGTACACCCGTTTCAAATCCATAAAAATTTATTTTATTGTCCATCATTTTCCTTCTTTCTATTTTTAGGAAGTCACTTCCTATTTTTCAAATAAAAAGCATCAAATTGCTTTGATACCTTTTATTTGAAGCCCTTGTTTTTACGCAAGGGCTTCAGGAAGATAAATCATTATACTTTATTTTCTATCTCACTGTGAACTATCAGAGATTTTATTTTTTGTGAGATAGATTTTTATACAATTCTTTATTCTGATTTATTTTCAGACTTCTTGTTTTTGTTTCTTCTTCTGTATTCCAAGATACCGATTAAAGATACTAGAACTCCAAGTCCTGCAACGATAAACAGCATAGAATCACTACCTGCTCCTGTTTGAATAACTGGAAGTAAGCTGTCTTTGTAGATGATAGAATACAACAAGTCTTCACTTCGTTCTACCTTCTTACCATTGACAAACAATCCATCATCATTGACTTCAACTTTGACAACTTCAGGGCTTAACGAATAACCTAGAGGGGCTTTCGTTTCCTTGATATATGTTGTTCCGTAGTTCAATACAAACTTAACAGTTCCATCTTTTGTGTTTGCCTGTTTTGTTTCGATAGGATTTTTACATTCTGCATCTGTGAAAGATGTGAATTCAAATTCCTTACTGATGATGTTCTTCATTGTGTTTTCATCTACTTTATTGACAAGAACATAGTATTCTTTCAATTTATTGATGATAGGTTTTCCTTCATTGATTGGTACAATCACTGCTTTTTCATTAGATTGGTCGATACTAAAATCATATTCATTTTCATCTAATTTATATGCAGAATTTGTTTGAAGTTCCTTCAAGTAGTAATTTCCTACTGGAAGTTCAGGGGTATGAACTAAATGACCTTCTTCATCAATTCCTGATGTTGCAAGCAATGTATCAGGTTCGATTGCTACATTACCTTTCCAATCGTATGTATCATCACGAGTGTAGATTCCAAATACAACATCCTTGTAGGCTTCTTTGTTCATAGCTGTATCAGAGAATTCCATCTGTTTTGTCATATTGATGTTATACACTGGTCGTTCGTTCTTCAATGTAGATTCGATTACTTGAAGTTCATTGATTTGATTATCTACAACTTCAAAATAATGTTTTTCTTCATTCTTCACAAAACCGATTGGTGCTTTTGTTTCAACATAATAGTATTTACCAACTGGAAGTTTAATTGACTGTACAGCTTCATAATCACTTACTAAAGTGTCGATTTCTTCATCTGCCTTGTAATAAGTGATTCCGTTACCTAATGTAATATCTTCGCCTGCGTAAATGGTAATTTCTGCACCTAGAATATTCATTTCTTCAAAGACTGGTGTATTAACCATTCCTAAATCCGTCATACCAATATCCGTATAAGTGAACTGTTTACCTTTCTTCTCGAAAGCTAACTGTCCATATACGATTTCATCCTTCATTGTTCCTGCTACTTGAACTTCGCCTGTGTCTTTTACAGTAAATTCAATCTTTTCAGCAAGAGCAAATCCATAAGGGGCAGAAATTTCTTCCCAAATATAAGTTTGTCCAACTTCTAATCCTTTGATGATATGAGGTTCTTTAGTGGATACCCAAGTTTCAAATACTTCTCCACGATTTCCTTTAGGATAAACAATTTGAGTTGCTCCTTCTAGTTCTTCGTTTGTAGAAGCATCTACTTTTGAGAATTCTACTTGTGTAATTTTGTTTTTAAATACTGCAACAATTTCGATAGTTGGTAATTCCTGCCCTTTATATGTGGCATCCACTGGAATCACTTCATCACTTGAAGCGTATCCGATTGGGGCTTTCAATTCACGAATTTCGTATTTTGAAAGAGGAAGGTCAGCGTTAAATACAACCTGTCCATTTTCATCTGAAGTGGCTGTTTCAATCAATGTTCCTTTTTTGATAATCAATGGTTTTGAGTTTGTTTTTGACAATTTTTCAACTCCATAAATATCTTCAGAAGCATATAGACCAAAGACAGCTCCTTGTAAATTAGCTTCATTATCTTCATCCACTTTTCTCAAGTCAATATGAACCTTTTGACGGTCATTTAAATAGGTTACAGAATCAGAAATGATTGCTGTATGATCATCTTTGTATGACAGAGTTACTTCATACTCTTTATCAGAAATCACAAATCCTTCAGGAGCCTGTGTTTCACGCACTATATAGCTTCCAAGATATAAATTATCTACTTGAGTCTTTCCTGATTTATCGGTAGTTGCTGTTGTAACAACTTCACCAGCTTTATAAATTACCGTTCCGTCAGCAGGGTCAATGATGTCTTCTTTGGCATACACTGTGACTGTCATGCCTTCTAGTCCTTGTTCTTCATAATCGAATACGATATTACCATTTTCATCTTCATGAGAACCCACTAGCACTTCTCCTCGTTTTTCAAAAGAGATAGATCCTTTTACTCGTGTGTCTTCCATAGTAACTACGATATACGCATCTCCATCTTCATCTTCGGAAGTCACTTCCGATTTTTTGATTTCAAATGGAATACTTGTACCATTCAACAAGTAGTTGTAAGGTGCTTTGATTTCTTCGAGTTGGTACTTTCCACTCTTTAGTTTTAACGGAAGAATAACATAACCATCTTTATCTGTATTGAATTCATCAATCCAAACACCTGCCACTTTTTGTCGTACATATTTACCAGTTGATAAATCTTTTACTTTAAATGTAGCATCTGACAATGTAATTTGTTTTCCACTTTCAGCATCAATCTTAACAAGTTTTAGGAAATAATCACTTGGTCGGTTGTTGATGTGATAGTGCATCTTACCATCATCTCCCATTTCAAGCGAATTTCCAGAAGTATCTCCACCTTTAACGATTGTTTGTCCATCTAGTTCTGTTACTTCAAATGTAAATATTCCATCAAGAATATCTGTTTCTTCAGCATTTTCGCCTTTCTTAGTCTGTTGGATAACATACTTACCATAGGCTAGTTTTCCTGAAGTCGCATAACCATTCTTGTTTGTAGTTAATACAGCGTATTCTTTTTCACTACGATTTTCTTTGGCATACTCAAGAGCTTTTTGAATATCATTTCCGTTTGCTTCATAATCAGACTTCAATACAGCAACAAATTCAGCACCTTTTTCATTTACCATGATTTCAGACTGACTTCCATCTGTAATGACTTTGATTAAATCAAATTCTCCTGTGCGAATTGTTTCTTTTACTGTCTTATCGACTGTGATAGTAATTGTATTTTGATCTTTATAACTTGCAGTAAAAGGATATTTTGTTTCATCCAATTCATATCCTTCAGATGGACTGATTTCTTGCCAGTAATATTCCCCTAGATATAGATTTTCAATCGTACCACTTGCATTTTTATCTGTCGTGATTTTTCCAACTAAAGAATCTTTCTTATGAATAACTGTTCCATCCATAGATGGGTCAAGAATATCTTCTTTAGCATATAGTCCATATACAGCACCTGTTAGTGTTGCATCCCCTTGAGGACGATTACCAGTATCTTTATCTTCTTTGACAAGATTGATGGTCGCATTCACTCGCTTATCACTTAATTCTGTATCGTATGTCTTTTCAGCTGTAATATCTACGACAGCCTCTTGATTGACATCAATGACATATCCATTTGGTGCTTTTGCTTCTTTGATGACATATTCTCCATATGCTAATGGTTCAGATACTGCATATCCTGTTTCATCTGTTGTCATAGAAGAAACAACTTTTCCATCATAGTAAATATCAAAAACTGTTCCTGCTACTTGAATGACTTTGCCTGTATCCTTATCTTTCTTGGCGATACGGATTTTTCCTTTGATGACTTGTTCGGGAACAATCGGTTCTTGATAAGTATTTAAAATTTCATTAGTTCCACCTATTTTTAGCTTTATTACGAATAATTCATCATTCAATTTATATCCTTCAGGAGCTTTCGTTTCCTGCATGGTTACAGTACCAACTGGTATTGATGGATTTCCATCAGAAGAATAATACAAAGCATCCCCTGATACTTTAAAACTATCATCATAATATGTAAATCCATTTTCATTTGTTCTGAATACCCAAGTTCTTTCTGCTGTGACTCCCTGTGTGGCAGGATCAACACCTTCAGCATAATCCCCTTTGTAATACTTCACAGTAAATTCGGCATTTTCTAAATGAGCATCTCTTTGAGGTACATCCTGTCCAGTTTCCTTATCACGCTTCTTCAATAAGATACCCACTGGGTCAGATTGAGGAATATCTTTTACCTTATATACTTCTGTTTTTCCACTGGTAACAGAAACTGAATATACTTTTTTATCCAACGCATACCCTTTTCCTGCTTTCGTTTCTTTCAAGTAATATGTTTTTGCCTTCAAGTCCTTGATGGTATTTGCTTTTCCATCAGCTTTGATTTTAAATGTACCTACTCGATTAACATCCTTATTGGCATCGGCTTCACTATTGTACAATCCATATTCTGCACCTTCTAAACTATAGCAGTTGTTATTGTCTGTAATCGAAGGATTCGCAGAAGATTTTTCAATCGTTAGATTTCCTTTCGGCTCATTTTGTCCCCAATATAAAGTTTGATTCTGTGTTACAATTCCTTGCCAACTTACTCCAGTACCTGGGCATTTTGCTTTATATACTTTAAAATCAGATGGTGGGCTAGGTAGGTTTAAAATTCCTTTTAGCGATTCATATGCAACATGATAACGCTGTCCATTAGTAGAACCACTAATTGAAGTGCCACTAGCTACAGCAGATAAGAATTCATTCATTGCCAAGAGAGCTTGATCTCTGTTTGGAAAAGTATTGGAAACCTGATTATTTGGATATCCATAAGCATAATAAATAACTTTTCGCACTCTATCATCATGTACTTCTACAGCAGAATTTAAGGTCATTCCTGCTCGTGGTGGTGCGTACATAGCTTCTCCACAAAATGCTACATGTCCATCAACCTTCCAAAATCCACCAGTTCCCCAAACCGATCCTATTCCATTAGAAATAGATGTATGTCCACCTTCTTCAAAATAAGTAACAACAGGACTACTCAAACTGCGATCAGAAGAATAAGTGCTTGATGCAGATTCGGAGTATCTAAAATCAGGGGCAATTAAAATAGAAGCACCTAATCCTAGCAATAGATTTGCTGTATCATAATCTTCATAAAATTTAGCCGTAATAAAATAATTATCATCCACATATTTCCACGCATGAATTTTATCAACAATTTCTTTACGCTTTTGAATATACTCTTCTTTCATAGTCATTCCATTTTGATAATCGTTTAAAATTTGTTGTTCTTCAGCACTAACAGGACGATTTGGAATAAAGGTTTCGTCATTGATTAGCAGTTTACTATTTTTATCTACTTTATCTTTTGTTTTATCCTTTTCTTCCGTTTCAATGGAATCTTCTTTTGTAGTTTCTCCTTCTGCTTCAGGTTGTTCAATCGGTTCTGTATCTACTTTTTCATTTGTTTCTTGTTCTTCACTAGAAACAATTTCTTTGAATGTAACTACAAAGTTTGAATTTTCGACACCAGTAACATATTCAATCTTTAAATTGTTTTGTTCTGCCACAAATTCAGGTACTGCTACATCATTATTCGTAAAATTCTCAATTACATTTCCTTCAGTAGCGATTGCTTCAATCTTTACATTTGTACCTTCTGCATAAGACTGGCTAAATGGAGTTTCTGTAGTAACAACAGTTTCATTTCCGTTCTCTGTAACCTTAACTTGTCCACTTCCAATAACAGATACATTAAGCGTACTAGATAATGGTTCTGAAATTGGTTGTTCATTTGCATAGGCAGGCATTACACTATTTACAGTTAAAAGTGCTGAAAAAATGCAAGTTACCATTCGTTTAAATGTTTTTTTCATAAGTATCTCCTTTCTTCTTTTTTCGTTTTATGAAAAATAGGAAGTGACTTCCTTTTTATGAAACGAATGAATCTCGAGTTTTCATCCGTTCCACTTTTTCCTACATAAATAAGTAGAGGCATCCAACTGGATGCCTTCGTTTAAAATACCATTTCATTATAAACTATCTCCTTTCTGAAAATAAAAAAAGACAAAAAACGATTAGTTTTCTGCCTTTTCAATAATTTACCACATTATCATATTAGCACATTTTGATGTGAAGCAAAAGTGCAACCACAGGTAAAATTACGGTTTTATAAAATCTAAAATCTGTTGTCATTTTTCAGTTTATAGCATATAATAATAGTGTCAAAGATTGGTAGTGAATACCAAGTGAAAAGAGATAGGACGGCAATCCTATCTCTTTGTTTTTTTGCACTACTACCGAAGTAGTTAGACTACTTCTTCAACTCTTTAACTATCAATAATAAGATAATCAACTGAATAATTTGATTGATATCTATTTGCATATGTCAAAGATTGGCAGTAGTACATCAGGATAGTATAAACCATAAACTTATACCTCCACGATTATTCTACAGAATCTTTATTTGATTTACCAGTTTTTCTACCTTTTGCACTCAAATAGAAAAACAGGAAGTGACTTCCTTTTTTGAATTTATTGATATTTATCAATTTATCGCTTATAATAAAGATGTAAAAAGTGGACAGATTATTCTGTTCAGGATTTTAGGGTTTATAAAAAACTACCTCGTCCTGAGAAAACTAAGGTAGTTTTTTATTTGTCATTTTTTCTTAATCAATTCGATTAGAAGAACAACAACTAGAGTTAGTATAGATAACATTATTGATAATGCTTCATATGTACTCATAAGCATCACTCCTCGAAAATACATTTATATTAACAAGGCTCAACGCTCCTTGGTCTAGCGACCTGAACTACCTAAATAAACTGTCCACCATGATTTTAGCATAAGACTTATACCTTGCCAAAGAAAATAAAGGTATAAGTTTTTTTATTTCCGTATCATATATAATATTCTTAATCATTCACACAACATTGTGCAGGTTCATATCCTTGTTCAATCAGTGAATTCACATCACTTTCAATGACTTCTCTATTTTTATCAGAAATTTTATTTGCATTAGCACAGTCTTCTTCATGAAATTTTTTAGAATTCTTATTCACGACAAATGTTCTTTTTTCACTATCGTTAGGCTCATTTTCAGAAGAAGATGCAATTTCCTTGCTCTCTCCTGTCTGATAATTTATTTCTACTTTTGGTTGATTGTTGTAGCAATACACATAGAATTGAATTCCTTCTCCATGATCTTCAATAGAATAGGCTTCAATCGTAACACCTCTTGCCACTAATTCATTGTCCTTAAAGATAGGAGTAACACGATATAACACATGGTTGTTTGTTTCTTTCAAATAATCAGCAACCATATTTTCAAATGGAAGCATCCCTTCTACATTTAGGAAGCGAGTTCCTGTAATCAAATTCTTTTCGTTTGCGTTCTCTCCTGCTAGTTGAAAACCGATTAAATGACACCGATTGTATAAATACTTTCCATCTACAAAATCATACTTTTCTGTTTTCCATCCTGAAGGCTTTACCATACCAATGCTTTCTCTATCTTCTGTTGGCATAATACTTTGATGAAGATTAGCAAAAGCAACACTACACCGACCCAATCCATCTAAATCGGAATATTCTTCAAATGTTTCTGTACTTGTAATTTCTTCATCCGTAAACAAAGGCACATTCCCGTTTAATACGGTATATGGCTCATTACTGAATTCAGGTATGTCATTAAGTTGTACATTCTCCTGAATCATTCCATTTTCTATAGGTTTATCGGACTTTAAATCCAATGAACATCCAGTAACAAATATACTTGTCAATAAGACAAGCAATATCTTTGACATTTTCTTTTTCATAATTTCTATTCTCTCCTATTCTTTATCGTTTTCCATTTTCCACATCTTCGGCACTGTATCCTTTCATGACCCAAGTTTTCATCAATTCTTTCATGTAGTATAAAGAATATTTTTCATAAGTACTCGCTTCTCTTGAAGCAACTACCATCATTCTTCCACCATATAGTTCATATAGTTCTTTTATGATGCCCAATTCAGCTTTGTTTAATTCTTCTTTTTTGTTTACAGATTTGAAGGTGTACTGGATTTCTGCAATAACATATTCCAATGAACCATATTCCATGTCATTTTCTATTTCATCCCAAGTTAAATTGCTAGAAATAGATGGAATATCTTTTTCTTTAAATTCTCCATTGATCAATTCATTCGTATCCTTAAAATGACAAGTGAATTCCAATGTGTGTATCCTATTACCTTTTTTTATTGAAAAATACTTAATTTCCAAATTAGTTTTTTCATTTATCTCTTTAATACTTGGTTTCAAAATATAGGCATTTAAAAATTTATATTGTGAATATGTTTCAATATCAGAAACTTCTAAAATATTTTCTTTTAATTCTTCCAATGCGATTTTCCATTTCTTGCGGAATCTGTTTTGTAAAAAATAAAGATATAATTTAATCGAATAAGTTGATTTTAAATAAAGAGTGTTTTTTAAAGCATATTTTATATATCCACAAGTGTTGATATCAAAAAACATACTTCGTACATAATCAGATCTACCGCATTCTAAAATAATTTCCTGTGTTGTTTTATCATATTCTGCTTCTTCAAATAAATGATGTAATTTGAAATTTTCTTGTTCATCATCTAGCCATTCTACAACACTGTTATTAAAGAGATGTTGTAGATATTTTGATAATCTTTTTGTTTTCAGCCAATTTGAATTAACAGAAATAAGATCACAATACTCTTTTTTTGTAAATCTAACTTTCGCTGTATCAATATTTTTGGGATTGATTTTTGATAGATAAACATCTAATACTTTCAATTCTTGCAAATTCAAATCCAAGTTTTTTAAATCAATAATTGTTTTAGATTTAGATACTAAATTATTTTCATTCAACATATATATCCCCCCCCACACATATATTCTATAATTAGAATATATACTAATATAGGTAATAATGTCAATTTTTATTATTACCTTTGTTGGTCTACATTATTACCTATATCTATTATAAGGTAAGTTTTTCACTATTTATTATTACCTTTATTGGTTTATAGTATTACCTGCGTTGGCTTTCTCTATTACCTATATTGGTCTGTAGTATTACCTGTATTGGCTTCCACTATTACCTATTATACTAATTTCTGCTTTATGTAAAGTGTTTTTAGGACTCCGTAAACAAGATATAAACAAGAGTATAAACAAGACTATATCATCTTTAAGAAAAACAAACTTTTTTAAACTTAATCTTACTATTTTTCTCTAACCATCAACACCTAGATCATAAAGTGAATGATATAATCATAAATAAAGATAATTATTTGAAAGGAATGTATAAAATGAAAATTATCAAAAATCGTGTAAGATGCAAAAGTTGTGGAAATATTATTGAAAGTACATCAAAGTACAGTTTACAAGGGACTACACAGGGTAACGGTCTGACGGGAGGGGTTCCGCCCGTCAGATTTTCCATGTGATGTTCAAGCTGTCGCTTGTAGCGGCTATGGTGGTAATCATCAAGTCCACCACCCGCCGCTTGTCGTCAAAGGATACATTCTCCCAAGTGTCGAGGTAGCCGGAAATCTGGCTGACCTGTTCCGGGCTGATGGCTTCCACCGTCAGCTCCGCTATCCTCGCCAGAAGTTCCTGCTTGCATCCGTCCAGTTCCGCTATCTTCACATTCACATAGGAGAGCAGGACATTGTTTGCACCCGTCAGACTGTCCACCAGCTTTTCAATCTCGCTGTCCACATGGGCAAGCTCCACTTGCAGGGCGGCAATTTTAGGGTTTGCCTTTGCCGCTTTCTTTCTGCCTGTCAGTGTCTTGTAGCTTGCCAGTTTCTTTACCATCTGCTGATAAACAACCGCTTCCAGTTCCGAAGTAATGATTTTCCCGCACCCCGGACAACTCTTGTTATCCAGCCGTTTCGTACAGCGAAGGTATTGCTTGCCGGAGGGATTGAAGATACTCATAAGGGCATACCCGCAGTTCCCGCACTTGATTTTTCCCGCCAGCCATGTGTGGGTGGCTTTCCGGGCAGACTGGATTTTCATGTTGTTCATCAGCTTCTTACGGCAGGTCAGCCAGATGTCGGAGGGAACAATGCCCTCATGGGGAGCCAGTACCAGCATTTGGTCTTTCAAGTCGTTCTTTTTGCTGGGCTTCACATCCCGCCCTTGATACAGATAGCAGCCGTTCATGCCCGTAAAATCGGCAGCGTCATTGACCAGGACTGCCCCTTGACTTTTGAAAAACTCGTACACATCAAGGTCTGCCTGCACATAGACAGGATTGCGTAACATCTGCGCCAGCGTGGGGCGTATCAGTTCTTTACCGTTGAATAAAATCCCCTGTTCGGCAAAGTACCGGGTAATGTCCCCGTAGGAGGTTGTGGGCTGGGCGTACATCTCAAACATCAGCCGGATATTTGCCGCTTCATCTGGATTTACCACCAGCTTCTTTGTGTTGATACCGTCCATCTTAATCGGCTCTGTATGGAAGCCGTAAGGGGTTTTCCCACCCATCTTGAAACCTCGCTGGCTACGGGAATAGTAAGCGTCCGTTACCCGCTTCTGTATGGTTTCCCTCTCAAGCTGGGCGAACACGATACAGATATTCAGCATCGCCCGCCCCATCGGGGTGGAGGTGTCAAACTTCTCCGTAGAGGACACAAACTCCACTTCGTACTTTTGGAAGAAGTCCATCATCTTCGCAAAGTCGAGAATGGAACGGCTGATGCGGTCGAGCTTGTAAACCACCACTTTCCGCACAAGGCCGCTTTCAATATCCCGCATAAGCTGTTGGAATTGTGGACGCTCCGTATTTTTCCCGGAATACCCTTTGTCCTTGTACTCTTTGCAGTTCCCGCCTTTCAATTCGTATTTGCAAAATTCAATCTGGCTTTCAATGGAAATGCTGTCCTTTTTGTCTACCGATTGTCTTGCATAGATTGCGTCTATTCGATTGTTCATATTGTCGCTCCTTTTCTTAAAAAAGAAACGGAGCTGCTGACACCTTTATTATACCGTCAGCAGCCCCGCAAATCAACGATGGCTTCGGAAAACCTTATGCCCCGGCTTCCTCACTCTGCCGTTTGTCGGCATACTTGCGGAACACCTCATAAAGCTGCTGTTCCAGCTCCCGGCGTTTTGCCGCTTCCTGCTCCAGCGTGAACACCGGGGAGAGATTTTCCAGCGTGATTTCCTTTCCCTGAAAAGTCACGACTTCGGTTTCTTTCTTGTATCTGATATGCTCCATAGTACCTCCGTATTTAGTTTTCAAAGTGCGGTGCCGCCATGCTGCGGCGTGAAATGTTTTCTGTCATCAATCACCGTTCCCTTGTGTGCCGCTGTTGGCGTTTCAGTTCTGCCAGCACCTCCGGTGGGATGCGGTCTACCAGCTGCTGAATGTCGTGCAGCTCGCTTTCCAGCTTTGCCCGTTCCATCGTATCTTTCATCTTGCCTTTTTCGCTGGCTTTGGCTCTGGCTTCCAACTGTTCATTTTCCGCCAAAAGGTCGTTTATCGTGACCTTGTATTTTTTGAGCTGCCCAGAGAAGTTCTCCATCTGCGGAAACCACTTTTTCAGCAGGGAGATGGCTTCCTCTTTTTTCTTTCCGGCATTCAGCGGGTTAATGCCGTCCAGCGTGGCTTCAATGGCTCTTGCCTGTTTGGATAGATTGACCGCCTGCTTGAACAGCCGAGTGGGGATATGCTTCCTGCCTGTCTTGCTGGCACTCTCCCCACGCTCCAAGTCGGGATATTTCTCCACCATATAGGCGTGAAAATCGTCCTGCCATTTTGTGAGGTTGGCTCTGTTCCCAATAATCTCCTTTGCACACAGGCGGTTGTCCTCTGTCAGCGGGACAAAGACCAAATGCAGGTGGGGCGTTTTCTCGTCCATGTGTACCACCGCCGACACGATATTTTCTTTCCCTACCCGCCTGATTAAGAAATCAGCCGCCCTCTGGAAAAATTCCTGTATTTCCTTTGGGGACTTCTTCTTGAAAAACTCCGGGCTGGCGGTTATCAGCGTATCGACAAAGCGTGTGCTATCCTTGCGGGTGCGGCATCCGGCTTGTTCAATGCGGCTCTGAATGAAATGGTAATAGCGGCTCTCCGGCTTGACGATATGGAAATTGTACTTGCTCCGGCTGGTGTCAATGTCGGGATTGCTGGCGTACTGTTCCTTTTGCCGTTCGTGATGGGCTTCCAGCGGTCTTGCCGGATTGCCCTTGTGTTTTTCAAATCGCAAAATTGCGTGTTGTGCCATGAAACTCCTTTCCCCATTCCATTCCTTTCCGGGACTTTTCCACAGGAAAATCCCGCAGAAAATATCTCGGATAGAAAGGGAATGGATAGAATATAAATCAATCTTTTTATCTCTGTATTTCTATATACCGTCCGGTTTCCGTACTTCAAGAGGATTGATTATCGTACTTGTGGAGTGCGGTTTTCAGTCCTCCGGCGTACCGGAACGGGATTTCTTGAAGTCGGTGTTTGGAACCGCTTCGTAGGATTTTGGGTAAATGCGGTTGGGTTTTCCACAGCCCTGCTTCTGGATCTCCACCAGTCCGGCATATTGCAGCTCCCGCAGGGTGTTGACCGCTTTCTGCCGCCCGCAGTGGAGCAGCTCCACTACCTCATTGATGGGATAGTAGAGGTAAATGCGCCCATATTCGTCCGCCCAGCCGTTTTTCCGGGACAGGTCTGTCCGGCGTAGGATAAAGGCATACAATACCTTTGCTTCGTTGGACAGTGGCGTGAATGTGGGGGCTTCAAAAAGAAAATTGGGAAGCCGGGTAAAGCTGACCGCCTTTTCCGGCTGATGGATATAAATGGTGTTTGTCATATCGTGTTTTGTGGACGGTTAGAACCCCGTTTTCTGGGGCAGACGGTAGTTTCTATTGCCTGTCCCTGTTCTGTGCTTGCAAAGCCTTGTAAATCAAGGACTTTTCAGCCCCTAACTGTCCACACAAGACCTCCTTTTCCGTTCACTTTCTGTTTTCTGCCGCCTGTGAACTCTGGCGGCACAGCCGGGACAGTATTTTGCCCGGTTGGATTTAGGGACGAACACACCGCCGCAGACCGCACAGCGTTTTAGCTCCTTATCCCGGAAAATCTCCGCTTCCAGCGTTCCGATTTGCGGCAAGACCGACCAGCGGAACCACTTACAGCAGACCGAGAAAGAAATAGTCTGGGGGCAGGTGTGGGTGTCCCCATCATCAAGGAGCATACAGTTCCCATCCTCATAACAGCAGCACTCCCGGCAGATCAGGGCGTTTGCCTGTTTCCTCTGTGCCGGTGTCATGCGGTAAAGGGAACCGTCCTGCCTGCGCTCTATGGGCGGCAGTCGTTTATATGGGTTCTCTCTCATGTGTTCCCTCCATTTTGCTTTCCTTTGCCGTTCTCCCCGAAAGGATTTCCGGCGTTGGCACGCTCCCCGGACTTCGGGACATTTTGTCCCGAAGTGGCTCGTTGCGGTGCTTCCCCTGCCGGGGTATTCCTTTTCGGACGGTTATTCATTTTTCAAGGTGCAGCTCATCGATGAACTACCTTAAGTCTACACCTAAAAGACCGCCCGCCCCGTATATCCATAAGGTCGGAAATCAGCCCGGAAAACTCTCTATTTCCACGCTCTTGGAATTGTGGTAGAATAGAAGAAATAGAATGGCAAATCGAAATTTCACGGAGGTATATTATGGGACTGTTTTCAAAGAAGAAAAATGAAGAAGTGGCTATTGATGAACTAACACCACAAATAAAAACTAAGTTAGATGAATTAGCCCAAAAAGGCAATCAGTTTGAGGAAGAAGAACAATATGAGGAAGCTATACAAGCATGGAAAGAAGCTCTTAGCCTAATCCCAGAGCCACAGCAATTTTACAGTGAAACCATATGGTTTTTAGCTGCCATTGGCGATATTTATTTTCAAAAGAAACAATACGAAAAAGCACACGAATGCTTTGACAAAGCAAGGGGGAATTTGAGCGGCGAGGGATATGGAAATCCGTTTGTTATGCTTCGATTAGGTGAATGTTGTTTAGAAATAGGGGACGAAAAAAACGCCACAGAATATTTGCTTAGAGCCTATATGTTTGAAGGAAGGGAGATATTTGAGCCTGACGAGGACGGTAATGATGATGGCAAAAAATATTTTGATTATTTAAGAACTCATGTTGAAAACATTGAGTGAAGATTAAGAAAACACAGTTCCCATTTATCGAGCAGACAAGGAGGGAGAGCATGGAACTATCCATACAAGAACGATTGAAAGATTTGCGTGTGGAGCGTGGGCTGACGCTGGAGCAGCTTGAGGAGCAGGTAAATCTCTCCAAGTCTGCGCTGGGCAGCTATGAAGCAAAGGATTTTAAGGACATCAGTCACTATGCTATTATCAAGCTGGCGAAGTTTTACGGTGTAACCGCCGATTATCTACTGGGGCTGTCCCAAACAAGAAATCACCCAAACGCTGATCTTGCAGACCTGCGTTTGAGTGATGATATGATTGAACTCTTGAAAAGTGGGTTGATAGATAATTCCCTCTTGTGTGAACTGGCAGTACACCCGGATTTTCCCCGGCTGATGGCTGACCTTGAAATCTATGTAAACGGTATCGCAGGAAAACAGGTACAGAGCGCAAACGCCATCGTGGACACCATGAGTGCAACGATTATGAAGCAGTACAATCCCGGCTTGTCCGACCCGCAGTTAAGACAGCTTATCGCCGCCCATATTGATGATGACAGCTTTTGCCGCTATGTGATACAGCAGGACATAAGCAAGATAGCTCTTGACCTGCGGGAAGCACATAAGGAAGATTTTTTCAGTGTCCCGGAGGACAATCCACTGGAAGATTTCTTGCAGACCGCCGAGGAAACTGCCAGCCCAGACAGCGACCCGGAGCAAGCGTCGCTGGCGTTTATCTGCAAACGGCTCCGGCTGAACTATAAGAAGCTGTCCGAGGAAGAAAAGAAATGGCTCAAAAAGATTTCGGAGAAGTCGGACTTGCTGAAAAATCCAAACCCACAGCGGGGGAGGAAATAAGAAATTGATAAAATTGAATTTACTTTTTTAACAGGAGGATTATACAATGAGTATGGATTTGAATTTTTGGAAGTACAAGGAAGATACCGCACATGACCATTCAACCGTATATCAGACAGCGTGTTGTGATGGCGAGGTAATGGAAGTATTGGAAGTTCTTCCGATTGACGAGATTTTGAAAAAAGTGGCTGATTCTTTTTCTGACTGGAATATACAAGGTGGAGGCAAAGATTTTGAAAAAGAAGGACATGGAGCATTTCAGGTTTTTACAACTTCGCAAATCGTAAGGTTTGATTGCTATGGTATGCAAGAGGCTGATATGAACGCTCTCATGGATATTTTACTTGATTTTGGTTGCCCTCTATACGACCCACAAATTTCAACGAGATTCGATTCTTGGACAGATAGATAACAAATCCCATTTATCGTGGAGATAGCAAAGCCAGCCGAGCCAGTCAACGGTCAAGATGAACGGCGCATTTTATGCGCCGCCGTTGACAGTCCCGCCCGTCTTTGCTAATAGTCAATCAAGGCGGGAAAGCCTTAAAATGGCTTCCCGCCCATTTCAATTTTGAGAGAAAAATCCGTCTGTTTTTTCGTAAGTGTGGCTATCCGTATGGGACACTTTGTCCCATAGTCCGGTGTGGGACGAGGGACGGGGGCTTTCATATCCGCCCTGTCTGCTGATGAAACCAGTCCTGCGCTTGCGGCTCCACGCCACGCAATCACAGCCCTGTTTTCCTGCCGTTTCAAATGCCCTTGCCCTCCCGGTTGGCAACGGCATTTTCGCAGCAACGCCGACAGAGCGTATAACACACTACACTTTGCGAGCAAAGTCGTGTGCCAAGGGGCAAGCCCCTTTGGAAACCCCTGACAACAAAACAGGCTGAATATCTCGCACTTTCCCGGTGCTTGATATTCAGCCTTTATTTGTTGTCAGTAGCCCCCGTTTCGTGGTCTGCGTGTAGTTCCTTGTAAACTGACCTAACTCATGATATTAAATCATATCGTTGTGGCTCAATTACAGTAGATGGTGGAAAAGACTATATTCGTAGAGGCTTTAAAGAAATAGTAGATTTAGAAGATTTGAGCATCTGTGTTTATAATATGTCTGACCTTAGAGATAGAAAGATTCTAGAAATTGAAAAAAGTCCAAAACAACCATATAAAACAAAGAAGCTATCCGATTTTACTGAAAAGAATTAAATACACTCTGCAAAGCAGTAAATAAAAACTTACAGGTACATTATTTGCTATTTTAAATGAATTCTAAGAGCGATTAGTCCACTACCAAGTGTATTTATACTATCACAATAAACTTTAAGCAAATAGACTGCATTCTGAAAGAATTAAAAAAATTCTCATAGTCTTAAATGATATAATATGGCTATGTTAGAGTAATGAGGTGTTCTTATGAAGAAAAAACAAATAGACTCGAAGTTAGCACTTTTGGAAATTGAAACTTTAGTAAGCAATTATACTGAAACAGAAGTTGATATTTTTATTGGGATTTTATGCGTGAGATTTATGAGAGAATATAATATTTCTAAAGAAGAATTGTTAGAATCTTTATCAGGTAATATAGACAGATTAACATTTGTAAGAAAATATTTTTCTTAAAGAAAAAGAGAATTCAGACTGTTGACAAAGTGACTGTCGACAGTCTTTTTAAAATCTGATAGAATATCTGTGGCAGAAACGTACTTCATAAACCCAAAAATAGTCGACGTTTCTGCCATTTATTATGCCAAAAATGATA
>NZ_JANGCA010000043.1:0-41765 GCF_024463855.1 Clostridium sp. DFI.1.208
GAAAAATTCTAACGCATAATCAATGAGTTTTTGTGTACCAAAAAATATGATTCCTTCAGTTATTTTGTAGTTAAGACACAATATTTAAAAATGGCATCAACCACATTTCCTTAGGTTGATGCCATTGAGCTGTAGTATCTGCCTTTTTTGCAGCCTCAGCTAGTTCAAATAAAAAAGCATAACGAATAGAAGCATGTTTTCCATAAACGGATAAGTCGCTGTATATCGAAAGGTGACTGAAACGCATAAAACAGCAGAGGTATTGCACTTCCGTGAAGATATTGCTGTGTCGGATATGGGAATAGGATAATCCTTTTCCATGACGCTGCTGTGACATGGATTGAATATTGCTTCGTTATTGCTTCGGAAAGGAAAATTTGCATTGCTTTTGAGAGTAGAAAACGCTTGTAAGATTCCCCTGAGAATGTAATAATATCTACATAAACAACAGGCAGGGGTGAGTGCTATGGCAGATAGCAGGTATCAGAAGTGGAGTACGAAAAAGATTCAGGATGAGATTCTTCGTGTACGCCTGATTGATCTGGAAAAAGAACAGGAGCTTTGCTTTACTCTGAATGAGAGGGCAAAGCTGACCAGTGATCGCTATGCGCTCGCCTTTTCCTATACCTTCCTTGCGGATTGCTATTTGGCAGTCCGGGATAATAAAAGCTGTATTCTTTATCTGTCCCGTGCAAAATCACTTTGTGAAGCACAGCAGTATGATGATCTCCTCATTCGCATTTACAATTTCTACGGGATGTTTTGCAATGCTATATATGATGAAATCACGGCCCTGGATTATTATCTGAAATCTCTGGATATTGCAGAAAAAAATCAAAATTATATGCAGATGGCATCCGCTTACAATAACATAGCCACCTGCTTTGATTTAAAACACAATTATGAAGAGGCTGTTGTCTTCTATCGGAAAAGCTATGATGTGCTGGCACAGGAAAAAGAGAATACAGCATATTCCCGAGCGGTTTCCTTGACCAACCTGTGCAACTGCTCATTCAAGCTGCATAACCTAAAGGAGCTACAGGCATATATCACACTGTTTCAACGGATCGATCAGCAAGCGTTTGTAGAAGGAATGCTGCTTTTATACCGGTACTGTGTGCTGATGGAATACTATATGAAAAAGGATGAGAAGTTCAGAGCACTGACGAAGGAGCTGTTTGAGATACAGCAAAAGGTGGAAAATCGATTGCTGGTACATCAGGTTATTACCAATGTCTGTGATATGATGCTGGATATCAATGCGCGTGACTATGCAGAGGAATGCTTGAAGATACTTGCGGATATCAATCAGGATGATGATATCAAATCAAGGAAGGAGCTGCAGAAGCTGATTGTAAAATACTGTGAGAAATTCTGTAATGAAGCGCAGCAATATAAGGCCTATAGTGAATTTCATAAAATTATACTGGCCATCGAGGATATGGATGTGGACGATTACAGTGCAGGACTTTCTGCGAAAATGGAGCTGCATCGCAGTAAGGCGGTACAGGTGGATTTGGAGAAGGAAAACGAAGCGCTGGAAAAAACGATGAATCTCGATGATCTTACACATGTATGGAATCGGCGCTGCTTCAACCATGATATGGAGAGTTCGCAGCTATTTGAAGCGGACACTCTTGCAATCGCTATGCTGGATATCGATTATTTTAAGGAATACAATGATTTGTATGGTCATCAGATGGGGGATCAGGCACTGGTGGAGGTTGGCCGCACACTGCTGTCGGTGAAGGGGGACGGTATACGGCCTTATCGCTATGGCGGTGATGAATTTTCCATTATCTTTCTGAATCAGGAGGAAAAAGAGGTGAAGCACATCCTGGATACGGTAAAGCGGGCAGTTGCCGAGAAGCACATCGAGCATGCAGGATCATATACCGCTGCAGTGTTATCCTTATCCTGTGGATATGCGTTTACTGCGGACAGGGAAAAGGATCAAAGAAAGCTGTTAAAGGAAGCAGACGCTGCGTTGTATCGAACAAAGGCGAATCGTACAAAGGGATCACTTTACACAGGGCAAGGGACTCTTTGACTTTCCCTGAAAAACAGATGATGCCAAGCGACGGCATAAAAAAGGATATGGGCATCTATTGGTGGGATACTCATATCAGGGTAAAAATATATGGAAAGCAAAAAAGAAGAAGTAAATTCCGATGCAGGAGCTTATTTCTTCTTTTCTTTACGCTGTTTGAGAAGCAGTGAATCATGGATATGCTTGTAAACGAGGTTTTTCCTGCTTTAGCTTGATAAGGATGAACAGGCTGCTGTAAGAAAGCCGCAGCTTCATTGCTGCTATTCAAAAGGATAACAGGTTTCTACAAAAGATGGTTCACTTGTTTAAATGGGAAGAGGAAAACAGCGCCTGCTTTTGCATAGAATCCTATGCCCCTCGTTATTCTGTCATACGGATGCCGTCCTTATTGAAAATTTTATGCAGGCTGCGTTCTACAGGGAGCAGCGTCAGAAGAAGGATAATGCATTGCAGCAAACAGAGAAGGCTGCCATAGATGCCACATGCTGTATCGCTTTTTCCATACAGTAACAGCATACAAGGAAGAGAGAAAATCGCACAAATCCATCCCCAGACAAACCAGATTCTGCCACATAGCAGATGTGCGGTTTTCCATGTGTCTTCATTTTTCATGGACAGGGCTGTGCATTATCCGTAAACCCCATTGATTTCCTTTGGGGGATGGTTTTGGAATAAAAAGCCAAAGCCTATCATGGTCAAGGGAATCAGAAGATTCATAATAAGCATAAACAGCCAGAAAGCCATATGGAACACCTCCCATCTAAATATAGTATAGCACTATTTAAACCCGACGTCATGGGGAACTGCTGTCAGCTGCAAAGCGACTTGCTTTCATTGTTGGCAGAAAAACGATGTGAAAGGAAACGGAGATAAGCAGAGCAATCTTGTACAATATGCAAACCGCCTCAGCGAGGAGGCTGTTCCATGTTTTTTTTTTGCATAGGATAAGCGGGACAGGGAAATCATTGCATTCACGCAGACCTGCTGAAAACGCTTATCACATACAATATAAAACAGAAAAAGTCCAATCTCTTCAACCTGTGTAAAAAAATCTTGCAATACGACAGATATATGGTAAAATATTGAGTGATAAAAGGTCCTTTAAGATAATCCAGAGAGGTTATGAAGGCGAACACCAAACCTGAAGTGTATAGAAAGGGTCCTTTTGTGTATCAAAATGGACCTTTTTTTGATAGGACCGGCAGGAGGATAGCATATGAACAAGAACAGTTTACTGAGAATCTGTGACTTAACGAAAGAAGAGATTTTTCACATTCTTGAGGATGCTGCTGCTTTTTCCAGTTCTCAATCAGATTGGCAATTTCCGCGTAAAACGCTGGTTGCTAATCTTTTTTTTGAACCAAGCACGCGGACACATTTCTCATTTGCCAGCGCAGAGCATCAGCTGGGTGCCTGTGTAGAAAATTTCACTGCACAGGGAAGCAGCGTGGAAAAGGGGGAAACGCTGTACGACACGGTCAAGACATTTGAAAGCATCGGCTTCGATGCTGTGGTCATCCGTCACAGTCAGGATGAATATTTCAGGGAGCTGGAAGATATCCGGATTCCGATCCTGAATGCCGGAGACGGCTGTGGGAATCATCCGACCCAGTGTCTGCTGGATCTGCTCACCATCTATCAGGAATTTCAGACATTTGAGGGCATCAAGGTGGCTGTCATCGGTGATATTGCACATTCCCGTGTTGCGAACAGCATCAAGGAAGCGCTTGGCATGCTGGGGGGAGAGGTTGCCTTCTCTGGCCCGGATGAATGGGTCGCAAAGGATGCATATTACAAACCGGTAGATGAGGCAGTGCAATGGGCGGATGCCGTTATGATGCTTCGCATTCAGCATGAGCGTCATGAAGAAACCATGGCGATGAGCAAGGCGGAATATCTGGAGCGCTACGGTCTGACGAAAAAGCGTGCTGCCATGATGCAGCCGCATGCCATCATCATGCATCCGGCACCGGTCAATCGTGGTGTGGAAATCGACAGCGATCTGGTGGAGGCGGAAAACAGCCGTATCTTCAAACAGATGAGCAATGGAGTCCTTGTGCGCAAGGCAGTGATCAAACGCGCGCTCGGCTATCCATTTGATAAATAGCATACATAGCGCATGAACAAGGAAAGAGGTGCAGTTATGAAACTAATTCAGCAGGCCCGTATCATTACCAAAGGAAATGAAACAGAACGGATGGATGTGCTTTTCGATGAAACACAGATTGTAAAGATTGCAGAGCATATTGATCCTGCGTTGGCACAGGAGGTCATCCCGGCAGAAAATTGTGTACTACTCCCCGGGCTGATCGATGTGCATGCCCATCTGCGTGAGCCGGGCTATGCACATAAGGAAACGATTGCCAGCGGAACTGCGGCAGCGGCTCATGGCGGCTTTACAACCATCATGGCGATGCCCAATGTCATCCCGTATCCGGATAATACGGAAACGATGAAGACATATCTGGCGAAAATCAAACAGGACAGCCTTGTCCATGTGATTCCCTATGCCTGCATCACGAAGGCGGAGGCGAGTCAGGAGTTGAGTGACATGGAAGGACTGCATGCTATGGGCATTCATGCATTCAGTGATGACGGTGTCGGTGTAGCAACAGCAGACATGATGAAAGCAGCCATGCAGAAGTGTCGCGATGTTGACGGTATCATCGTTGCCCATACCGAGGATATGAGCTATCGCAAGCCGAATGCCTGCATGCATGCGGGCATTCGCAGTGAACAGCTTGGTCTTACCGGGATTCCCAGTGCCTGTGAATATGCACAGTTTCAACGGGATTTAGCACTTGTCAGGGAAACCGGCTGCCGCTATCATGTATGCCACATGAGTGCGCAGGAAAGTGTGGAGTCTTTGCGCAAGGCAAAGAAGGACGGGCTGAATGTCAGCGGGGAGGTAACGGCACATCACCTGCTGCTCAATGAAATGGACGTGGAGAACGCCAATCATAAGATGAACCCGCCACTGCGCAGGGAAGAGGACCGTCAGGCTCTGATTCAGGGGTTGCTGGACGGTACCATTGATATGATTGCCAACGACCATGCTCCGCACAGTGAGGAAGAAAAAAGCAGAGGAATGGAGAAGGCTCCCTTTGGCATCGTTGCGCTGGAAACTGCATTTCCGCTGCTGTATACCCGCTTTGTGAAAGAAGAAGGCATCTTCACGCTGGAACAGCTGGTGTACTGGATGAGCGAGGCGCCCGCAAAACGCTTTCAGATGGAGCGTAAGGGAAAACTGAAAGAAGGAAACGCTTCGGATTTTGTATTGATGGATCTGGACAGCGTACGAAAGATAGAGAAACAGGGATTCTATTCCATGGGAAAAAACACACCGTTTGACGGTATTGTCTGCAGCGGCTTTGCGGCAAAGACATTTGTGGATGGAATCTGCGTATACGATAACAGGGAGGGTTTGCTGAAATGAAAAAGCGACTATTGATTCTTGAAGACGGCAGTGTTTACGAAGGAATCGCCTTTGGAGGCGACCGGTATCAGATGGGAGAGCTGATCTTCCAGACGGGTATGAGCGGGTATCAGGAAATTATCTCCGATCTGTCCTACTATGGACAAATCGTCATGATGACCTATCCTGCGATGGGAAACTGCGGGATCAACCGTGATGATTTTGAAAGTATCTCACCGAAGATGTTTGGCTTTGTTGTCAAGGAATACTGTGAGACACCGAGCAACTTCCGCAGCGATATGACGCTGGATGCCTTTATGAAGCTGAAGGGAATTCCCGGTATAGCGGATATTGATACGCGTGAAATTACAAGAAAAATTAGAGATCACGGTACGTGCAAGGCAATCATGGCAGATGCGGATGCTGATGTAGAAGCGCTTGTGAAGCAGCTGCGGGAAACAGAGCTTCCTAAGGATGGTGTACAGGTGGTTTCCACAGTGAAGCCGTTCCCGATTCCATCCCGTGGACAGAAGGTTGTCATGGTGGATATCGGAACAAAGTTTGCTGTGATTCGTGAATTCAATATGCGCGGCTGCGATCTGATCGTCGTACCTTATAATATGAGTGCACAGGATATTCTGGCAATCCATCCGGATGGCATCGTCTACAGCGGTGGTCCGGGAGCACCGCAGGACATACCGGAAACGGTAGCCACCTGTAAGGAGCTGCTGGGCAGTGTGCCGATGCTGGGAATCGGTCTGGGTCATGAGGTTATAGCGGCTGCATGCGGTGCAACGGTTGTGAAAATGAAGGTTGGTCACCATGGGAATTCTTCTCCGGTGCGTAATCTGAAAAAACAGAAAATTGAATTTACCGCACAGAATCACGGATATGAGGTCACACCGGAATCCATTGAGGGAACCGGGCTGATTACAACCTACACGGCGCTGAATGACGGCTCCATAGAAGGCTTTACCCATGAAACCTATCCGCTGTTCTCCTTCTCCTTTGAGCCGGAGGCAGCACCAGGTGCGGATGACTGTACCTATATCTTTGATGATTTCTGCAATTTGATGAAGGAAAGGAGTGCTGAATAGAATGCCGAAAAGAAGCGATATTAAGAAAATTATGGTGATTGGCTCCGGTCCGATCGTCATTGGACAGGCAGCGGAATTTGACTATGCCGGCTGTCAGGCATGTACAGCGTTGCGTGAGGAAGGCTATGAGGTTATTCTGATCAACTCCAATCCTGCAACGATTATGACGGATACCGTCATTGCGGATCGTGTATATATCGAGCCGCTGACACTGGAATTTGCAAGCCGCGTTATCTATAAGGAGCGCCCGGATGCTATTTTGGGTAGTCTGGGAGGACAGACCGGTTTAAATCTGGTTGTTGAGCTGGCAGAAAGCGGTATTCTGGATGAATACCACGTGGAGATTTTGGGAACGGCACTGGATGCTATCGAAAAGGCAGAGGATCGTGATAAATTCCGTGAGCTGATGTATGAAATCGGGGAGCCGGTTCCGGAAAGTGTGATTGTCCACACCGTCGAGGAAGCTGCTGCATTTGCTGCTGAGAACGGCTATCCGGTTGTTGTTCGTCCTGCGTTTACGCTGGGTGGAACCGGAGGCGGATTTGCACACAGCGAGGAAGAGCTGCGTGTTATCTGTGACAACGGTCTGAAAATTTCTCCGGTACACCAGTGCCTGATCGAACAGAGCATTGCCGGTTATAAGGAAATTGAATACGAGGTTATGCGTGACAATGCAGATAATGCAATCGTTGTCTGCAATATGGAAAATGTTGATCCGGTCGGTATTCATACCGGGGATTCCATTGTTGTTGCGCCAACGCAGACACTGACGGACAGAGAATGCGGCATTATGCGTGCATCTGCACTGAAAATCATCCGTGCATTAAAAATCTGTGGCGGCTGCAATGTACAGCTGGCACTTGATCCAAACAGCTTCAACTACTATGTCATTGAGGTCAATCCGCGTGTATCCCGTTCCTCCGCTCTTGCCTCCAAGGCTACCGGCTATCCGATTGCCAAGCTTGCGGCAAAGGTGGCGGTTGGCCTGACGCTGGATGAAATCATCAATCCGGTCACAACGACCAGCTATGCGTGTGTGGAGCCGTGCATTGACTACGTTGTCGCAAAATTTCCGCGCTTTGCCTTTGATAAATTCCCGAAGGCAGACCGTACGCTGGGAACACAGATGAAGGCGACCGGAGAGGTTATGTCCATCGGACGCACCTTCGATGAAGCGATTTTAAAGGCTATCCGCTCTCTGGAAATGAAGACGGATCATCTGGAACAAAATGATATCAATGCGATGGATGAGGATGCCTTATGGAAGAAGCTTGCACAGTGTGATGATGAGCGCATCTATGTCATTACCGCATTGCTGCGCAGAGGGGCTGACATCGAGGACATCTTCGCAGTGACAAAAATGGACCGCTACTTCCTGAACCGCTTTAAAAATATCGTTGCACAGGAGGCACTTATCCGGCAGCATCCTATGAATCTGGAGATTTTAAAGGCTTCCAAGAAAATGGGCTTTGCGGATTCCTGGATAGCAAGAAGCTGGCATGTAGAGGAAGCAGCTCTCTATGATACAAGGAAACAAAACGGCATTACGCCGGTATATAAAAATGTGGATACATGTGCAGGGGAGTATGTTTCCCATACGCCGTATCTGTATTCCACCTATGAGCATGAAAATGAATCCATTCGCAGTGACAACCGCAAAATTATCGTTCTGGGCTCCGGTCCCATCCGGATCGGACAGGGTGTGGAGTTTGACTATGCGACCGTACACTGTGTGAAGACGATTCGTGAACGCGGCTATGAAGCTATCGTTATCAACAACAATCCGGAAACCGTGTCAACGGATTACTCCATTTCCGATAAACTGTATTTTGAACCGCTGACGATTGAGGATGTTATGCATGTCATCGATTTGGAACAGCCGCTGGGGGTTGTGGTTCAGTTCGGCGGGCAGACGGCAATCAATCTTGCTGACAAGCTGGTTGCACGCGGGGTAAAGATTCTGGGAACCTCCCTGGAAAATATCGATCGTGCCGAAGACCGTCATGAATTTGAGGAAATGCTGCATAAGCTGGATATCCCGCAGCCGCAGGGAGAAACTGCTGTAGAGGTTGAGGAAGCGGTGAAAATCGCAAACCGTATCGGATATCCGGTACTGGTACGCCCATCCTATGTATTGGGCGGACGTGCGATGGAGATTGTGCACAACGACGACGACCTGCGTGTCTATATGGCAACGGCAGTGAAGGAAATCAGCCATGATGCACCGATTCTGGTTGATAAATATATCATCGGCAAGGAAATGGAAGTGGATGCGATCTGTGATGGTGAGCATGTGTACATTCCGGGCATCATGGAGCATATCGAGCGTGCCGGTGTGCACTCCGGTGACTCCATCAGTGTCTATCCGGCGCCGACAGCCAGCCAAAAGGTGAAGGATACAATTACAGATTATGCGATTCGCATCGGTAAGGGATTCCATTTCATCGGTCTGTATAATATACAGTTCATCGTGGAAACCGATAAGAAAAGCGGAGAAGAAAGAGTGTATGTTCTGGAGGTCAATCCAAGAAGCTCTCGTACCGTACCGTTCCTGAGCAAGGTTACCAATGTTCCAATGTCCTATGTAGCAACACGCTGTGTTCTTGGTGATTCCCTAAAGGAGCAGGGCTATGAGGAAGGTGTGCATCCGGAAAGTGAGCGTGTCTTCGTCAAGGCACCGGTGTTCTCCTTTGCGAAGCTGCGAAGTGTTGATACGACACTGGGGCCGGAAATGAAATCAACCGGAGAAGCACTGGGCGGTGATGTGACGCTGGAAAAGGCGTTATACAAGGCGCTGCTGGCAAGCGGGGTAAAGATTCCGCTGCATGGAAATGTTTTGATTACGGTTGCGGATGATGACAAGCAGGAGGGTCTGAAGATTGCGAAGCGCTTCTCAGCCATCGGCTATGGCATTTATGCGACAAAGGGAACGGCACAGTATCTTTCCTCCAACGGCATCTATGTGAAAACCGTAGACAAGGTGAAGGAGGAAACGGACAACAATGTCATTGATGTCATCCGCAAGGGACGCGTCAATTATGTGGTTAATACGATGAGTATCTCCAGCGAGGTGAACCGTGACGGCTTTGAAATCCGCCGTGCTGCCGCTGAGAATAACATCAGCTGCTTCACGTCACTGGATACCGCCAATGCGATTCTGCGCGTGCTGGAATCCCAAACCTTTACAACCATTTCCATGAATGAACTGGAGGGATAAGATGCAGGAAGAAAAAGGACTGATCTTAAGTAATAAGAAGTTAGCGAAGGATACCTACCGTATGGAAATACAGGCATCCATTGCAAAGGATATGAAGCCGGGACAGTTTGTGAATGTAGCGGTGGAGGGGTTTATGCTGCGCCGCCCCATCAGCATCTGTTCTGTTGAAGATAAAACACGCTTTGTCATCATCTACAAGGTGGTAGGGGATGGCACTGCCAAGCTTTCCACGCTGCGCACGCAGGGAATCATCGATGTGTTTGGTCCCCTTGGCAGCAGCTATCCGATTCATGAGGAGGAGCATGAGGTGCTGCTGATCGGTGGCGGTGTGGGAGTGCCGCCGCTGTATGAGCTGGCAAAGCAATACCGTAATATCAATGCCTCTGTTCATGTGGTGCTTGGCTTCAATGATCAGGAAAGCGTATTTTACGAGAATGAATTTCAGCGGCTGGGCTGTCATGTTGCGGTAGCGACCATGGATGGAAGCTATGGGACAAAGGGAACGGTGATGGATGCCATCGAAGAGCATCATATCACGACAGAGTTTACCTGCAGCTGCGGTCCAAGACCGATGCTGAAAGCAGTGGAAGCGCACTACACCCGCGGCTATATGTCCTTTGAAAGCCGTATGGCATGCGGCATCGGAGCCTGCATGGCGTGTGTGGCAAAGGACAAGTTGGAAGAAAACATGTACCATCGCATTTGCAAGGAAGGTCCTGTTTTCCCAATCGGAAAGGTGGAATACTGATGGATCTGCATGTAGAACTACCGGGACTTCATCTGAAGAACCCCATCATCCCGGCCAGCGGCTGCTTCGGCTTTGGACGTGAATTTGCCGAGCTGTACGATCTGAGTCTTTTGGGAGGTATTGCGATCAAGAGTGCAACACCGCACAGCCGATTCGGAAATCCGACACCGCGTGTTGCGGAGACACCGTGCGGCATGCTGAATGCCATCGGTCTTCAAAATCCGGGGGTGGATGTCATCATGGAGCGGGAGCTGCCATGGCTGGCGCAGTTTGATACGGAAATCATTGCCAATGTGGCAGGTGCCAGTGAAGAGGAATATGTCGAGGTGATCACGAAGCTGAATCAAAGCGAGGTTGTCAAGGCATATGAGCTGAACATCAGCTGTCCGAATGTGAAGCACGGGGGAATCGGTCTGGGTACGGATCCCAAGCTGGCGGCGAGTGTCACCCGCATGGCTAAGGAAGCGGCGCAAAAGCCGGTCTATGTCAAGCTGTCACCGAATGTTACCAACATCGTAGAGATTGCCAAGGCAGTAGAAGCGGCAGGGGCAGATGGGCTGGTGCTCATCAATACCCTGATGGGTATGCGTATGGATCTGCATACGGGAAAGCCGCTGCTGGCCAATGTGACCGGCGGTCTGAGCGGTCCTGCCATCAAACCGGTAGCACTGCGTATGGTGCATCAGGTGGCATCTGCCGTCAATATCCCGATTATCGGTGTCGGTGGTATCACGCGTGCGGAGGATGTACTGGAATTTCTGTATGCCGGAGCAAGTGCGGTTGAAGTTGGAATGCAGAACTTTATTGATCCGCTGTGCTGTGTTAAAATAATAGAGGATTTGCCAAAGGTCCTGAAGAAATATGGGAATAACAGTCTGAATGATGCTGTTGGAAGGAGTTTTCGTTGATGAGTAAAACAATTGTTGCTCTGGATTTTTCCAGAAAAGAAGACGTCATGAATTTTCTTGATAAATTTAAAGAACCGGTATATGTGAAGGTCGGAATGGAGCTTACCTATGCGTTCGGTTTTGAAATGATTCATGAAATCAAAAAGCGCGGACACAAAATTTTTCTGGATCTGAAGCTGCACGATATACCAAACACTGTAAAAAACGGTATGAAGAATCTGGCAAAGCTGGATGTGGATATCGTTAATCTGCATGCGGCAGGTGGAAGTGCCATGATGAAGGCAGCAATCGAAGGTCTGGAAGAGGGAGCTGTCCATGGCAAGCGTCCGCTTTGTATCGCTGTAACTCAGCTGACAAGTACATCACAGGAAGCAATGAATGAAGAGCTGCTGATTCCCGGAGATGTAAAGGATGTTGTCATCTCCTATGCGAAGCTGGCAAAGGAAAGCGGACTGGACGGTGTTGTGTGCTCTGTTCATGAAGCAAAGGCAATTCATGAGGCATGCGGGTCTGACTTTCTGACGGTTACACCGGGTATTCGTCTTGCGGATGATTCCAAGGATGATCAAAAGCGCGTGGCAACCCCGGCATTTGCCAAAGAACAGGGCTGTGACTACATCGTCGTGGGAAGAAGCATTACAAAAAGTGCCGATCCGGTGGCTACCTATCATGAAATTGAAAAAACGATGGAGGGTAAATAAATGAATATTGAAAAAACTGTCGCAAAGAATCTGCTGGATATCCAGGCGGTATCTCTGCAGCCAAATGATCCATTTACATGGGCAAGCGGAATCAAATCACCAATCTACTGTGACAACCGTCTGGTACTTTCCTTTCCGGAAAAGCGCAGTGTGGTTGTGCAAGGCTTTGTAGAACTGATCAAGCAGGAATATGCAGAGGCTGAGGTCATCGTCGGTACAGCGACTGCCGGTATCCCATGGGGAGCGATGGTGGCAGACAAGCTGGAGAAGCCGTTTGGCTATGTGCGCAGCTCCAACAAGAGTCATGGAAAAGGAAATAAAATTGAGGGAAAAATCGAACAGGGTGCCAAGGTTGTTGTCGTAGAGGATCTGATTTCAACAGGAGGCTCCGTCAAGGATGTCATTGAATCTCTGCGTGAGGCAGGTGCCGAGGTACTGGGCGTTGTGGCAATTTTCACCTATCTGTTACCGGCATCTACAGAGCTGTTTCACAGTATTTCCTGTGAATTTAAGACATTGAGCAATTATGATGTACTGATAGATGTGGCATTGGAGAATGCCTATATCAAGGATGGTGACCTTGAGAAATTAAAGGCATGGAAACAGGATCCGAAGGATGAATCCTGGATGGAAAAATAGAATAGAGAGCACAATGCATTGGGGCATAGAATACAGCAGGTATTCTATGCCCTTTTGGTGGAAACGGCAATTGTAAGGACTTACAGGAGGAGCTATATGAAAAAACGTTTACTGATACTGGAGGACGGCAGTGTATATGAAGGCTGCGGCTTCGGAGCTGATCATTATCAGGTAGGGGAGCTTGTATTCAATACCGGAATGAGCGGCTATCAGGAGGTACTGTCCGATTTATCCTATTGCGGTCAAATCGTTATGATGACCTATCCGATGATTGGAAATTATGGAATCAACCGGGATGACTTTGAGAGTCTGGATCCTGCTGTGTTCGGCTTTGTTGTGAAGGAATACTGTGCGCAGCCAAGCAACTTCCGATGCGATCTGACACTGGATGAATTTTTAAAGCTAAAGGAAATACCGGGAATCTGCCATGTGGATACCCGCGCGATTACAAGAAAGCTGCGCAGCAGCGGTACCATGCGTGCCATTATGGCAGATGCGGATGCAGATGTGGAAGCAATGGTCAGGCTGTTGAAGGAGACTGATTTTTTGCACGATCAGGTTGCACGCGTATCCACGCAGAAGCCATTTCCAATTCCAGCTCGTGGGAAAAAGGTTGTACTGATGGATTTCGGGGCAAAGCATGGCATCATCCGCGAGCTGTCCCGCAGAAGCTGCGATCTTGTTGTTGTACCATATAATACATCAGCACAGGCAATTCTTGCCCTGCATCCGGATGGCATTATGCTGAGCAACGGTCCGGGGGATCCCAAGGATATGACAGGCGCAATCAAGGAAATCCGCGAGCTGATCAAGCATGTTCCGGTATTCGGCATCTGCCTTGGACATCAGCTGATTTCTCTGGCGTGCGGTGCCAATACGGTCAAGCTGAAATTCGGACATCGCGGCTGTAATCATCCCGTCCTGAATCTGTCCAGCGGAAAAGTGGAAATCACCTCGCAGAATCACGGCTATGCTGTGGAAGTAGAAAGTCTTGCGAGCACAGACCTGATAATGACACATCAGGCACTGAATGATAAGAGTGTGGAGGGTGTCCGCCATAAACGCTACCCGGTATTCAGTGTACAGTATCATCCGGAGGCTGCACCGGGACCGGAGGATGCGAATTATCTGTTTGATCAATTCATGGAACTGATGGAAAAGGAGAATGCGTAATTATGACAAAGCGTACAGATATGAAAAAAATACTTGTGATCGGGTCTGGACCAATTGTCATCGGACAGGCTGCGGAGTTTGATTATGCCGGAAGTCAGGCCTGTCAGTCCCTTCGTGAGGAAGGCTATGAGGTCGTCCTGATCAATTCCAATCCGGCAACGATCATGACCGATACGGCGATTGCGGATCGTGTCTATATTGAACCTCTGACCCTTGAATTTGCCAGCCGCATCATATATAAAGAACGCCCGGATGCCGTACTGGGCAGTCTGGGGGGACAAACCGGATTGAATCTGGTTGTTGAACTAGCTGAATCAGGTATCCTTGAGGAATACGATGTGGAGATTTTGGGAACGGACTTAGCTGCCATCAACAAGGCGGAGGATCGTGAGCTGTTTCGGAATCTGATGTATGAAATCAACGAACCGGTACCGGAGAGCGATATCGTACATACCGTGGAGGAGGCGATTGCCTTTGCGAATTCCATTGGCTATCCGGTAGTTGTTCGTCCGGCGTACACACTGGGAGGAACCGGTGGAGGCTTTGCGGATACGGAAGAGGAGCTGCGTATCATTGCGGATAACGGATTAAAGCTGTCTCCGGTACATCAGTGTCTGATTGAACGCAGCATCGCAGGCTTTAAAGAAATCGAATATGAGGTTATGCGGGACAATAACGATAATGCTATCATGGTCTGTAACATGGAAAACATCGATCCGGTGGGAATTCATACCGGTGATTCTATGGTTGTGGCGCCTGTGCAGACGTTGTCCGATCGTGAGCATCAGATGCTGCGCAATGCCAGTCTGAAAATTATACGTGCCCTGAAAATATGCGGCGGCTGCAATGTACAGCTGGCTCTGGATCCCAATAACTTCAAATACTATATCATTGAGGTGAATCCAAGAGTATCCCGCTCTTCAGCGCTCGCCTCCAAGGCTACCGGCTATCCGATTGCAAAGCTGGCCGCAAAGATTGCAGTCGGTATGACGTTGGATGAAATCATCAATCCGATTACCAGGACGAGCTATGCCTGCTTTGAGCCGTCACTGGATTACATCGTTACGAAGCTGGCACGATTCCCGTTTGATAAATTTGAGAGGGCCGATCGTCGTTTGGGAACACAGATGAAGTCTACCGGTGAAGTTATGTCCATCGGTCGCAATTTTGAAGAAAGCTTTCTGAAGGCAGTACGCTCTCTGGAAATGAAATGTGATCACATCGATCATAAGGAAATCGATGCCTGTACAACCGAGCAGCTGTGGGAGAAGATTGCGGTAAAGGATGATCTGCGCATGTTTGGCATCGCTGAGCTGATTCGCCGCAAGGAATCGCTGGCACGTGTTCATGAAATCACGAAGATTGACATGTTCTTCCTGCATAAATTTGCGAATATCATTTCTCTGGAAGAGGAAATGATGGCACATCCACAAAATCTTTCCGTACTCCGTACGTTGAAGGAAAACGGCTTTGCGGATTCCTATATCGCCCGCAAGTGGGGGATGAAGGAGCGCTCCCTCTATGAGCTGCGGAAGAATAACGGCATCGTACCAGTATACAAAATGGTAGATACCTGTGCAGCGGAATTTGAAAGTGCGACACCGTATTTCTATTCCACCTATGAACAGGAAACGGAATCCTTCCGTACAGACCGTAAGAAAATCATCGTTCTCGGCTCCGGACCGATTCGTATCGGACAGGGTGTGGAATTCGACTATGCGACCGTACACTGTGTAATGACACTGCGGGAGCGCGGCTATGAGGCGATCGTTATCAACAACAATCCGGAAACGGTATCGACAGACTTTTCTATATCCGATAAGCTGTATTTTGAACCGCTGACGATTGAGGATGTTATGCACGTTGTGGATCTGGAACAGCCGCTGGGCGTGATTGTACAGTTCGGCGGACAGACGGCAATCAATCTGGCGGATAAGCTGGTGGAGCGCGGTGTGAAGATTCTGGGAACCTCCCTCAAGGATATTGACCGTGCCGAAGACCGCCATGCGTTTGAAGCAATGCTGCATACGCTGGATATTCCACAGCCACAGGGGGAAACAGCTGTGGAGGTTGAGGAAGCAGTCGACATTGCGAACCGCATCGGGTATCCGGTACTGGTACGCCCTTCTTATGTCCTTGGCGGACGTGCGATGGAAATCGTGCACAATGATGACGATCTGCGTATTTATATGGCGACAGCAGTTAAGGAAATCAGCCACGATGCACCGATTTTGGTGGATAAATACATCGTCGGCAAGGAGCTGGAAATCGATGCCATCTGCGATGGTGAGCATGTGGTTATTCCGGGAATCATGGAGCATATCGAGCGGGCCGGTATTCACTCCGGTGACTCGATCAGTGTCTATCCGCCGCAGACCATTTCCGACAAGGTGCGCGACACCATTGTTGATTACAGCATTCGTATCGGAAAGGGATTCCACTTTATCGGCTTGTTCAATATCCAGTTTATCGTGGAGGCGCCAAAGGATGGAAAAGAGGAAATGGTATATGTTCTGGAGGTCAATCCGCGAAGCTCCCGTACCGTACCATTCTTAAGCAAAATCACCGGAGTGGCAATGAGTCATATCGCAACACGCTGTGTTCTAGGTGACTCCTTGGCTGAGCAAGGCTATGAGGAAGGTCTCCGTCCGTTTGAGGATCGTGTTTTTGTCAAGGCGCCGGTGTTCTCCTTTGCGAAGCTGCGCAGCGTTGATACGGTGCTGGGACCGGAAATGAAATCGACCGGAGAAGCACTGGGTGGTGATGTTACCTTGGAAAAAGCACTGTATAAGGCACTGCTTGCCAGCGGTATCCGTATTCCGAATCATGGAAATGTATTGATGACGATTGCGGATGACGACAAGGAAGAGGGGCTGCGCATGGCAAAGCGTTTCTCTGCCATCGGTTATGGCATTTATGCGACAAGTGGAACCGCGAAGTTCTTACAGGAAAACGGGTTGTTTGTGAAAACGGTTAATAAGATTTCCCAGGAGGGCGATTTGAATGTCCTGGATGTGATCCGCAGGGGGAAGGTAAATTATGTGATCAATACCATGTCCAGCGAGGATAAGGAGGTAACCAATGACGGCTTCCTGATTCGTCGTGTATCCGCAGAAAATAATATCAGCTGCTTCACCTCCTTTGATACGGCAAATGCGATATTAAAGGTGCTGGAGGCCTTGAATTTTACGACCATTTCAATGAATGAGCTGGAGCACTAGCAAATAATTGCTTAGTGCAGCCTTGTAAAGGAAAATCGAATAGCTTTTTTGACATTTCAGGCGAAAGGAAAAGACGGGTTCTATGTGGCTCGTCTTTTCCTTTCTTAAGTTGAAGTTAAAAATCAGTTGTGCTATAGTGTACTTAACATACAGGAAAGGAGTGCTTTCATGAGTACATTCGAGTCTTTAAAAGACAAGGTAGTAGTTGTAACAGGGGGAACACGCGGTATCGGTTTTGCGGCAGTAAAAGGATTTTTGGATAATGGATCAAAGGTTGCAATGTTTGGCTCCCGTCAGGAAACCGTTGACAAGGCAATGAAAGCTCTAAAGGAAGAAAATCCGGACTATCCGGTAAGAGGATACCATCCGGATTTACAGAGTGAAGAGGAAATTACAGAGGTGCTTGCGGATATCAAAAAGGAATTTGGTACGGTTGATGTTCTGATCAACAACGCAGGTGTTTCTGATGCTTACTCTATCTTTGATTACAGCGATTCTCATTTCCTTGAGGTAATGAAAATCAATGTCGATGCAGTTTTCCGTCTCTCACGCCTGTGCGCACCGATGATGAAGGAAAAGGGGGCTGGTGTGATCATCAATACAAGCTCGATGGTCTCCCGTTTTGGTCAGCAGTCCGGTAGTGCATATCCAACAAGTAAATTCGCAGTGAATGGAATGACGCAGTCGCTTGCCAGAGAGCTTGGGTCCTATGGAATCCGAATCAATGCAGTTGCCCCAGGCATCATTGGTACGGATATGGTAAAGGCACTGGATCAAAATATGATCAATGCCATGGCATCAACGATTCCTTTAAAGCGAATTGGAAATCCGGAAGACATTGCTAATGCAATGCTGTTTCTAGCAAGTGATCTGGCAGCATATGTCACTGGTGCTGTCTTGTCTGTTGACGGCGGCTTTGTAGGATAACACTTCTATAAGGCATTTTCCCTTGTGCAGCATCCCGAAAGGCCCAAGTATTGTAAAACGAGTTTCCAGAAGAAGCCAGGAAACAGTATGATTTGAAGCGCCTACATACAAAGCGTAGGAGCTGCTGTGGTTTTGACTGGAATACATAAGCAATCCGCTGCCCCTGCTGCTTGCGCAGTCGTATGATGATTACGCATAGCGCTTTAGCTGATTTTGATGCCGTTGGCATACTATGATTCACATACAAGCGAAGAGGACATGAAAACCTCTTCGTTTTGTCATCTGCAGAAGGGAGCTTAGATTGGACTGCTTTTGCATGAATAGGTGCCAGAAGTAAATAAGGTGGAGTATGAAACAAAAAAACAAGAAGGTTATTGTTGACAGATTCTGTAAAATAGCGTATTCTATAAATGGAGTTAGATAAAACTAACAAAGAGATTGCAGTGTCTTTGTTTTCCTTATAACCTTACAACCAGAGAACATCTGACTTCATAAAAAGACTGTCTGTTTCTGCCGGTAAGCTGCAACAGGCGGTCTACCTTTTTGTAAGCTTAATTTGTATGCAAGCCTATTGACGTTCGGCTAAAAAAATGATACAGTTTAGTCAGTTATATGACTGACGGAAGTGGAATTGACCACAGGGAGTATAATGTATAGGAGCCGACCGTCTGGGCAGAAGAGCTCGGGACAACTGTCGGCTCTTTTCTTGTGGATGAATCAGTCATATGATTTATCTTACGAAACCATTTCATAACAGAATGAAACAGGAGGACGCAGGATTTATGATGAATGAACGCAAAGAATGGGAAGGCTTTACAGGCCGCCTCTGGAAAGAGGAAATCAATGTTCGGGATTTTATTCAGAACAACTACAAGCCATATGATGGGGACGAGTCTTTTCTGGCTGAACCAACAGAAGCAACGAACAAGCTGTGGCAAGAGCTGCAGAAGCTGCAGAAGGAAGAACGCGCAAAGAACGGTGTTCTCGATATGGAAACAGAAATCGTTTCCTCTTTGACCTCATACGGTCCCGGCTACATCAAGGATGAATTAAAGGATTTGGAGGCAGTCGTTGGCTTGCAGACAGACAAGCCGCTGAAGCGTGCTTTCATGCCATACGGCGGTATCAAAATGAGCGAAGAGGCTTGTACGACCTATGGATATGAGCCAAGTGAAAAGCTGCATGAAATCTTCCACGAATATCACAAGACACACAATGATGCCGTGTTTGATTGCTATACACCGGAAATGCGTCTTGCCAGACGGAACAAGATCGTCACCGGTCTTCCGGATACCTATGGACGCGGACGGATCGTTGGCGATTATCGTCGGGTTGCCCTGTACGGTATCGATTATCTGATCGAACAAAAACAGAAGGATAAGGCAAATTGCGGCTGCGGTGTGATGAGCGATGACATCATCCGGCAGCGTGAGGAGCTAGCGGAGCAGATCAAGGCGTTAAAGGGTATGAAGGCGATGGCTGCACTTTACGGCTTTGATATCAGCGGACCTGCAACAACTGCGAAGGAGGCTGTTCAGTGGCTGTACTTCGGTTATCTGGCTGCTATCAAAACACAGAACGGTGCTGCGATGAGTGTCGGCCGTGTTTCCACCTTCCTTGATATTTATATCGAACGTGATCTGGAGGCAGGAATTCTTACCGAGAGCGAGGCTCAGGAGCTGATCGATCATATGACGATGAAGTTCCGTATGGTGAAATTTGCACGTATTCCTTCCTACAATCAGCTGTTCTCCGGTGACCCGGTATGGGCTACACTGGATCTGGCAGGTCTGGGAATGGATGGCCGCCACATGGTTACAAAATCTGACTTCCGTTTCCTGCACACACTGGAAAATATGGGGCCGGCACCGGAGCCGAACCTTACGGTGCTGTATTCTTCACATCTGCCGGAAAGCTTTAAAACATATTCTGCGCGCATCTCGATTGAAACAAGCTCTGTTCAGTATGAGAATGATGATGTTATGCGTCCGGTATGGGGCGATGACTATGCGGTATGCTGCTGTGTAAGTGCTACACAGACCGGCAAGGAAATGCAGTTCTTCGGAGCACGTGCAAACCTTGCGAAATGTCTGCTGTATGCGATCAACGGTGGAGTCGATGAAAAGACGAAGGCACAGGTTGGTCCGGAATATCGCCCAATCACAAGCGAGTATCTGGATTATGATGAGGTTATGCATAAGTATGACAACATGATGGAATGGCTTGCTGACCTGTATGTCAACATTTTGAACCTGATTCAGTACATGCATGATAAATATTATTATGAAAGCTCCTTGATGGCGCTGATCGATACCGATGTGCGCAGAACCTTTGCAACCGGTATTGCCGGATTCTCACACGTTGTAGATTCCCTGGCAGCAATCAAATATGCCAAGGTTAAAACAGTTCGTGATGAAGACGGACTGGTGATCGATTATGAAATTGAGGGTGATTTCCCTCGCTATGGAAACGATGATGACCGTGCAGATGACATCGCAGTATGGCTGCTGAAGACCTTTATGGAGAAAATCGAAAAGCGTCATACCTACCGTGACTCTGAGCCGACAACCTCGATTCTTACCATTACCTCCAATGTCGTATACGGTAAGGCTACCGGAGCGCTCCCAGACGGGCGCAAGGCCGGGGAACCACTGTCACCGGGGGCAAATCCTTCCTATGGTGCAGAGCAGAATGGTCTGCTGGCTTCCCTGAATTCTGTAACTAAGCTGCCTTATGAATATGCATTGGACGGCATCAGCAATACGCAGACGATCAGTCCGGACGCATTGGGACACAACGAGGATGAGCGTGCCGATAATCTGGTACATGTTCTGGACGGATATTTCGATCAGGGAGCTCACCACCTGAATGTCAATGTATTCGGTATTGAAAAGCTGCATGATGCTATGGAGCACCCGGAGAAAGAGGAATACGCAAACTTCACGATCCGTGTTTCCGGATATGCTGTGAAATTTATTGACCTGACACGTGAACAGCAGCTGGATGTTATTTCCAGAACCTGCCACGCCAGTCTGTAATTAACAAATCAAAGAGGTCTGTTATACAAACAGGCCTTTCTACATTTACGGAGGTTATCTTATGAGTGTAAAAGGAGCAATTCATTCCATTGAAACCTTTGGTTCCGTTGATGGACCAGGGGTGCGCTTTGTTATTTTTCTAAAGGGCTGTGCCATGCGCTGCCAATATTGCCATAATCCGGATACCTGGAAATGCGAAGAGCCGGATACAGACAGTGAGGCATTGCTGAAGCGTGCATTGCGCTATCGCAGCTATTGGGGGAAAACCGGCGGTATCACTGTCAGCGGGGGAGAGCCTTTGCTACAACTTGACTTTCTTCTGGATTTGTTTCAAAAGGCGAAGAAGGAGAATATTCATACGGTTTTAGATACGGCAGGAAATCCATTTACCAGAGAAGGAAAATTCTTTGCGATGTTTCAGCAGCTGATGGAGGTTACCGATCTTATTCTGCTCGATCTTAAGGTTTTCGATGAGGATAAGCATCGTGCGCTAACGGGCCAAAGCAATCGCAATATTCTGGATCTGGCGAGATATCTTTCTGATATCGGTAAGCCTGTCTGGATACGCCATGTACTCGTACCGGGAATCAATGACAGTGATGAGGATCTTCACAAGCTGGATGCTTTTTTACAGACCTTGCACAATGTGGAGCGTGTTGAGATTTTACCATATCATACACTGGGTGCCTATAAGTGGGAGGAGCTTGGCTATCCCTATGCACTAAAGGATGTCCTGCCTCCGGACAAAGCACTTGTAGAGCATGCGAATGAGCTGCTGCACACAGCGCAGTATGATTCATAAATAATTTTGAAGCCGGATGCTGCAGAAAAATCCGGCTTTTTCATACTGTTTTATGAGCTGGTGCAGTTGTAGCGGAAGGGCTGCATACCGATATCTTGAAAATTCTCAAAAGCACTGTTTTTCTATATCATAAAGTGGTATGATGACAATAGATGGAAGGAGGTATCATCATGAGTGATCCAAGACGTATTCGCATGCACACAGGCAAAGGTTTTATTGCAGCGCTTGATCAAAGCGGCGGCAGTACACCGAAAGCACTTCGACTGTATGGTATTGCAGAGGATGCATATCATAGCGATGAAGAGATGTTTGATCTGGTTCATGAAATGAGAACCAGAATAATGACGTGCCCTTCCTTTACAAGCGAGCATATCCTCGCAGCTATTCTGTTTGAAAACACCATGGAACGAAAGGTGAAGGGGGAGTACACCGCGGATTATCTGTGGAATCAGAAGGGGATTCTTCCGATTCTGGAGCCTGAGGTAGATATCAAAGCATTCGATAAGGCAGATTGCGAGGTTCTGCTGAAGGCGGAAATCAAAAAGCATCTGGCGAAGCTGACAGCAGATGAAATCATTATGTTTAAGCTGACCATTCCAAGTATTGACGACTTTTACAGCGAGCTGATGGAGGACCCGCACGTTCTTCGCATTGTCGCATTATCCGGCGGATATACAAGAGATGAAGCAAATGAAAAACTGGCAAGAAATCCGGGTCTGATTGCGAGCTTCTCCCGGGCATTATCGCAGGGGCTTTGTGTGACACAGAGTGATGAGGAATTTGATGCTTTACTGAAAAGCTCTATCCAATCAATTTATGATGCCAGCATTACCTGAAAGACATGGTCTGCACATGAAGCAATCGCGAAAGGGCTTTTAATTAACGTAGGATTGAGTGAATATCACTCCACACCCTTATGAGATTTCGTAGGTAACTGCTTTGTTTCACATCATCATGGGATTAAAAAGATGCAGAGGGTCTGCATCTTTTTGTGTACGCTAAAGGTCAGGGGACTTGGATTTTCGATATAGAAGCTTCCTATATGGGATTTTATATAGATATTTTCTCCAGTTTGTCTGCATGCATACCTTATATAAAGCCAGCGTCAGAAGTCCTCCCAAAACGACATCAATGATGGAGTGCTGTTTCAGGACAACCGTTGAAAGACACACCGCAATTCCGCTTACCAGGGTAAGACTCTTGACGAGCGCCGCATGGGAAAACGTTTGGTAGCGCATGACGATGATCATGATTGCCACGGTACTGGAAACATGGATGGAGGGACAGACATTGGTTGGTGTGTCGATGGCATACAGCATACCGGCTATTCGTGCAAGCAGGTTGTCATGTACGATCGTTGGACGCAGCTGCAGTCCGTTGGGCAGTATGGTATAAATCAGCAAACAGATTGTCATACCGCTAAACATGATAAAGCAAAGGTCCAAAAAATCCTTACGTGAATGAAATAGAAAATACCCGAGAGAAGCTGCAAGCATGGGGAACCAGGCAAAGTAAGGAATCACAAAGCCTTCATGAAAGGGAATCCAGTCATCGATGGGGCAATGTATGATAAATCTGGGAACCGCAAAGGCCTCCAGAAGCTCAAAGTAAAGCAGATAGGGGATAAAATAAAGAAGGCACAGCGCATACGGATGCTCTTTGACCCAGTCCACCGCTTTTTTTAACATGCACATCCTCCTCTCCGAATGGTATTTATTATAGTACGAATTTCCATTTATTTCAAATGAAAAAAAAATCCGACCTGTGCCGGATTACGGTTTGATGTAGGAATATCCCTCCTGCTGTTTGACAGCCAGCTCGACGACACCGCTTGCTACGGTAGATACGCCGTTTAAAAGCTCCTGTTCCTCCAGCTTCTGCCCCTTCATCGCATTGCGGCAGGCTGCTATGATTACACCGCGCTTCATAAAATCACAGAAAACCGCTTTGTATTCCAGCTGCTCAGCGGCCTCCTCCTTCAGCTGACGGACTGCTCTGCCGTTAACGACGATTTCAATATGGGAATCCTGATGCAGCTGTTCGCAATATGCAAGCATATGGGTTACATTTCCCTGTACAAGCGGCCAGCGTTTTTCTTCATCAATGTGAAATACCACGTTCATATGAGGACCTCCTCCTTTTGATTATCTTTATGGTCATTGTACGATACCTGGCTCTTACTTGCAAGCGGGAAACCTGTCAGGTTATCATATGTTGTGAAAAAATTCATAAAGTTTTTATTTGAAAGCGGTATCACAAGTGTTAGAATAGCTGTGTAAGAAAGGTGAGTGTGATAAGCATATGAAGAATCTGGAGCATCATCTATTGGGCAAGCACCCGAGAATCGGATTTGCTGAGGGTGCCAATCCCGATGTGATCCGTGCGGCTATACGGCATGTCGAGAACGGCTTTATACTGCCGGTGCTGATTGGTCATAAAAAGGAAATTCTATGGCATGCGAAGGAGATGGGTGTTGATATCAGCGGTGTGGAAATCGCTGATATAGAAAGCTTTGCAAATAAGGCGGAAATGGTGTCCCGCATGCTGATGATCCGCCGTGGTGACTGGAGCAGAACAGACTGTGAGGAAAAGCTGCGGGACATCAATTATTTTTCAACGATGTATCTGGAGCTGGGCTATATCGATGGCCTGGTCGGCGGTGTTATCGCAACGACAGCGGAAACCATGCGGCCCGCTTTACAGCTGATCAGAACTGCGGAGAACGAGCGGACTGTATCCAGCTGTGTATTGCTGGAACGGGATAACGTTCATTATATTATGGGTGATTGTACGCTGAATGTGGATCCATCCGTTTCAGAGCTGGTCGAGATCACCCTGCAGTGTGCCAGAACAGCACGACAGTTTGGCATTGAGCCAAAGGTAGGCATTTTATCCTATTCCACGTTTGGCTCCGGAAGCGGTGCAAGCGTGGATAAAGTGCGTGTTGTGGCTGAGCATCTGAAACGAATGCCGCTGGATTTCGCTGTTGATGGGGAGATACAGGTGGATGCCGCAATCTCACCGATCGTCGCAAAGGTTAAGGCGAGCGAATCTACGATAGCAGGAGAAATGAATACGCTGATTTTTCCAAATATCGATGCTGGAAATATCGGCTATAAGATTGCTGTTGAGCTGGGCGGCTTTACCATGTTCGGCCCGATTTTACAGGGCTTGCGCAAGCCGGTAAATATTTTGACACGAAGAGCAAGTGTGGATACGATCTATTCCATTGGCATCATAACCGGTGTCCAGGCAGTAGAGAATCGCTCCTGAAAAAGATGGAGGCTGCAAGGCTGCTAAAATAAATACGAAAAGAAAAAATGGGAATGCGATGAAAATAGTTTCCCATTTTTTGTATAAAAATATGTCAAATGTAGTGATTCCATCTATTTGCGTGTATATAGTTGGACGGTGAAAGGGTGAGAAGATACAACGTTCAACATCCCCTACGATTCGGCAGCATGCGGATGCCATCTTTTCCCATGCTTTGAAAATGGCTGATCAAAGGTGCTGTGCAGCGCAACATTCAGCAAACCGGCTTCAAATACAGGCTAGGAAGCAAAGGATAAAAAGGCATTCATATGTGGAGTGAGCCACTTGCTTTTATGATATACGATCTGGCGGTATACCCGCAGCTGAAAATCCCGCGGTCGTAGAATGGACAGACGTCCCTGATCCACATAGGGCTGTACACAGAAGGCGGGAAGAAAGGAAATCTCCGGTTCGCTTAACAGCTCCCGTATGATAAATTCAGTATTTCCTATTTCCAAATACGGGTGAACCTGCTGCTTGATAGACAAGGCATACTGATCCAGCTCATAGCGATAGCTGGCAGCACTCTCCGTAAGAATCAGCTCCTCCTGTAATAAATCCTTGAGAATCAGCGACTTTCGTTTTGTCAGTGCATGGGATGGGTGGCACACAAATACGATTTCCTCCGGTTCATCTACGACGCGAATCCAGTCTGGATGATACTGTCTGCGGTCGATAAAATATACAATATCGAGTTCGTTGTGATTCATCATATCCAGTAAAATCTCCGGAGATGAGGTTTCCACGCTGATAGAGATTTGCGGATACGTCGTATGAAAGGCATGCAGAAGCTCCGGGAAGGAGGAAGCACACAGCGATTCCGTCATGCCGATGCGCAGATGCCCCTCCAGCTCCTGTGCCTCCTGCAGTGCCAGCTTGGCTTTTTCACTTTCATCGATAATGCGGCAGGCATAGCCATAGAAGATATCACCCTGCTGCGTAAGTGAAATCGTCTTACCGAAGCGGTCAAACAGCCGTGTATGCAGCTCTTTTTCCAGCTGCTGAATCTGAATGGTGACGGCAGCCTGTGTATAGCCCAGTGCAGCCGCAGCCTTCGAGAAGCTCTTCAGCTGAGCTACCCGCTGAAATGTTCGTAATGTACGCAGTTCCATAAATCCTCCCATAAAGATAATTTAATCATCTTATAAAATATATAAAATTTTCATAAATATATGGTGATGATATAATACATTTAAAGAGAAGTCAACGCAAAACGCGAAAAGGGAGAAATTTTATGAAAAAACAGGATGCGCAGTATCGAGGATATGTGGCACTGCTGAAAAAAGAGCTCGTTCCGGCTATGGGGTGTACGGAGCCGATTGCGATTGCCTATGCGGCAGCCCAGGCAGCTGCACGTCTGAAGGAAGAAATAAAACAGGTGGATATTTATGCCAGTGGAAATATTATCAAAAATGTGAAAAGTGTTACAGTGCCCAATACCGGAGGGCGCAAGGGAATACAAAGTGCGGCCGCTATCGGTATTATCGCCGGAGATCCTTCCCTTGGTCTGGAGGTTATTTCACATGTTCAAGCAGAACAGATTGTACAAATGGAAGCATTTCTTGAAAAGACAGCGATGTATGTGCATCATGAGCAGTGCAGCTGTGCTTTGCAGGTTGGTGTCAAAGTTACGGGGGATTTGCATACGGTTCTGGTATGTATCCAGAACGAGCATTCCAATATCGTCCGTATTGAAGAGGATGGAGTGTGTGTGCTGGACAAGACAGAGAACAGGAATACACAGGAGCTGTTGGATGCCATGCAGTTTTCCATGCAGGGAATCTATGAATTTGCACAAATAGCGGATCTTGCGGATGTACAGGCGGTGCTGGAGCGCCAGATACAATGCAATACCGCAATAGCGGAAGAGGGACTTGCCCATTCCTATGGAGCCAATATCGGTTCTGTGCTGCTCTCTACCTATGGAGACAGTGTACAGATTCGTGCGCGTGCGCTGGCTGCGGCTGGAAGTGATGCCAGAATGAGCGGCTGTGAGCTGCCTGTGATTATCAACAGCGGAAGCGGAAATCAGGGGATGACCTGCTCCCTACCGGTGATCGCCTATGCAAGGGAGCTTCATTCCAGCAAGGAGCAGCTGTACCGGGCACTGCTGATTTCCAATCTCTCCACACTGTATCAGAAAAAGTATATCGGGCGCCTTTCCGCCTATTGCGGTGCGGTCAGTGCGGGTGCTGGAGCCGGAGCAGGAATCGCGTATCTGCTGGGAGGAGACTATGATCATATCTGCCATGCCATCGTCAATGCACTCGCGATAACATCAGGAATGATCTGTGATGGAGCCAAGCCCTCCTGTGCAGCAAAAATATCAACTGCGGTTGATGCCGGGATCATGGGCTGCATGATGTATCAAAAGGGGAAGCAGTTTTATCGTGGAGAGGGAATTGTTTGCCGCGATATTGAGGAAACCATCATGGGGGTTGGTCAGCTGGCAAGAGATGGTATGAAGGAAACAGATGATGAAATCATAAAGCTGATGATACAAAATTAACGGCTTAAAAGCAAAGGAACTGGATATAAAAAGCTGTCTGATACCTGTACATAACGATGTGAGGCGCAGACAGCTTTTTTGATGAAGCAGCAAGGCTTTTGTGCTTGCGATCCTGCTGTTTTCTGTATCAGCTGTACGTTTCTGCAGCCTGCAAAGTATATATAAATGATAGCTTATCAAAGGTTGTGCACGGGATGTTCTCGTATAACCATGTAAAAAGCAAAGGGATTCCGGATGCATTTTCTCCGGACAGGCAGGAATTTTTATCGCTGCAGTTTCCTACAAGATGCTGTACTGTGTGCATATTACTTTCTCTCATGGTGAGCGTGATGTGGCAACACAGGAGCAGTAATTGCTTCCGCAGAATCATGTGTCTGTGGGTGGCTGCGTTTGTCTCAGCGCTCAACAATCGACGTCTGTTAAGCAGACATCTCGGTATTCTGTTTGATTTTTTTCAGACTGCTGCGGCTGATATCCGGTGATAAAAGCATACAGATGCCGCCAAGTACGGTATTGGTATAAAAGGTGATTGCCCGCCATACCAGCATGATGCTGGCGGCCTGGGCTGCTGTGACAAGCGGCGTAAAGATAAGGGTAAAGGTTGTTTCTGCCACGCCATGCTTGCCATATACCGGCAGCGCAGATAAGATGAGATCTACGAAAAAGGATGCCGAAAAAAAGAGTGGTATATCCTGCGGATGAATATCAATTTGCAGAAAGAATGCTATGAAAAGCGGCAGGGAATGCCGCACACTCAGCTTTAATGTGTTCAGCAGATGAACCTTCAGCATCAGGCGATAATCTTTTTTATACAGACCGTTTGCTGTCTGCAGAGAGTCCGCGAAGCGCTGCAATGCCTGCTGAATGGACAGCTGATCAAATGGCAGCTGCAGCTTGTCAATCAGAAAACCGATGCCCTTGCTCAATCCTGTGAAAACTCCCGGACACAGAAACAGCAGTGCGACTGCCAGAATGGGAACGGTACTGATTACAAAGCCGGTCAGAGCCAGAATGCTTTCCTCCGGAAATAAAGGAATCAGAAGATCACAGCTGATGAAGACAGCGCAGGCGCTGAGTGCCATATAGGAAATCTGATACAGAAGCTGATCCATGACAAGGATGCTGCAGCCCTGTTCCCATGAAATGCTCTTGACCTTGAATAACAGCATTTGCGCCGCCTTTGCAACAGCGGATGCACTGACATTCATCAGAAACAGAGAAATCAGTGAATTGGATATCCCGCTTTTCATACGATAAGCAGGATTGACCTTTCTGCAAAGCACATAGATTCCGATTCCTCCAATCACATAGACGGAAGCACTGAGCAGAATCAGCACAAATGTGTAGCGCAGCTGCAAATGCTGCAGCGTATCGATAATTTCCGCAGCATGGTCTTTGATATTGATGTAGAGCATGCCGGCAACAAACAATGCCAGCAGCACATATTTTACTGTATGCTTCAACCATTCCTTCATAATCTTACCTCATATGCATAAGGATACTACAATTTTGTAAAAAAAGACAGATATCCTAGCAAAACATGATAAAATAATGTCATGTAAGGAAAGAGCTATCGGAAGACAATTTACGAAATGTAGGGTGTATCTTACAGGAGGAGAAGACATGAAGCATCGTATCTGTATTTTAAATATTGCAAGAATCAATTATGATCATAAGCTGGATACCAGCTGTATAAAGGGAGAGGTTATAGCCTATGAGGACAGTGATTCCCAGCAGATTCTGCAGCGTGTTCAGGGCTGTGAAATCGTAGTCAGTAAGGAGCTGGAGCTATCCAAAGCACTGATTGAGCAGTTTCCAGACAGTGTCCAACTGATTTGTGAGGCAGGAACCGGCTATAACAATATTGATCTGGAAGCCTGCCGCAAAAAGGGGATCATCGTCTGCAATACGCCTGCCTATTCCACAAAGCGTGTGGCACATACGGCGATCATGCTGCTTTTAAGCCTCAGCAGCTCCATGCGCGAGCAGCTGCAAATGCTGGAACATAAAGATTACCGAAATTTCACAAGGCATATGATGGTGGAGCATACCGAGGTCAATGATAAGACGCTGGGCGTTATCGGCTATGGCAGTATCGGACAGGAGGTAATCCGTATTGCGCGGGTTCTGGACATGCATATTCTGGTGTACACAAGAACACCGCGGGAGCATGTTGAGGGCGTGCGTTTTGTTTCCCTGACAACGCTTCTGAAGGAAAGTGATTATGTTTCTCTGCATTGTCCGCTTACCTCGCAAACCAGACATCTGATTGATGAAGCTCATCTGTCTATGATGAAGCCTTCTGCCGCGATCATCAATACGGCGCGAGGTGCCCTTATCGATGAACAGGCGCTGATAGCTGCCTTGCAGAGCAAGCAGATTGCCAAAGCTGCCCTGGATGTGCAGGAAGAGGAGCCGATGCGTGAGGATAATCCATTGTTTACTATGCCAAATGTTATTGTTACACCGCATATGGGATGGCGGGGTTTGGAAACCAGACAGCGTCTTTTGCAGCTGGTGGCTGGTAATATTGAAGCATATCTAAAGGGAGCTGTTATCAATCGCGTTGTCTGACTGCCGGTGTGCAGTCTTTCTTTTACGGCGGATATGAATTTTACGGGCATTTCTATTTAACATTATCAGATTCTACATATAATAGAGGTGAGAGGATGATACATGTGGATACATTAGAAAAGGCATTCCAGTTTCTTCAGGATGAAGGGATTGCGGCGAGAAGACATATCGAATTAAAACAATATACAACCCTGCATATCGGAGGTGAGGCACAGATTCTGGCAGAGCCGTCCAGTATTGCGCAGATTCAGCAATGTCTGGCAATATGTAAGAAATATCGCATAGAATGGTTTCTGCTTGGAAATGGCAGCAATGTTCTGGCAATGGATGAAGGCTTTTTGGGTATGGTCATTGTTCTGTCAACGAATTATAACAGCATCCATCTGGAGAAGGAAAATCGTGTACGTGCACAAAGCGGGGCAGCCATCAAGGCGGTTAGTGCATTTTGTGCCGCGCATTCTTTAAGTGGTCTGGAATTTGCCTGCGGAATTCCGGGAAGCGTCGGAGGAGCTGTATATATGAATGCCGGCGCATATGGCGGAGAAACAAAGGATGTATTGCTGGAAGCTGTTTGGATGGATGAAAACGGAAGTCTTCATACAAGCTGCGCTGCACAGCTGGAGCTGTCATATCGACACAGTCGATTTTCAAAGCATGGCGGTATCGTGCTGGAAGCTGTATATGCATTGACCCCTGGAAGGCAGGAGGCAATTCTGGCACAAATGGAGGAGCTGATGCGGCGGCGAAGAGAAAAGCAGCCGCTGGATGCCTATAGTGCCGGTTCTACCTTTAAGCGTCCACAGGGTAATTATGCATCAGCTTTGATACGGGATGCAGGATTGATGGGTACAAAGGTTCATGATGCCCAGGTATCGACAAAGCATGCCGGCTTTCTCATCAATCGCAGTGCTGCCAGCAGTCAGGATTTTTTGGAGCTGATTCACAAGGTGCAGCAGGAGGTCAAAGCACATAGCGGCTATGAGCTGGAGTGTGAAATCCGTTTTCTGAAAAATCAGCGATGATGCTGTGTGTTAAAGCCGAGTGTTTTACTATACAGAATTTGGAAAGAGGATTACAATAGCAAGGGGGTGAATGCCATGATGTATAAAATCGGCGATATTGCAAAGGTTATGGGGGTTACAACAGAAGCGATACGACATTATGAGCGCATGGGACTGATCAGACCGGAAAAGGATCCACAGACCAAGTATCGCTACTTTACGGAGGAGCAGCTGAGCCAGCTGCTGTACATACAGCGCCTGTCACAGATGGGAATCAGCCTGCAGCTGATACGGGAACAGTTTCTGAATGGTTCTCTGCATTCCTATGAGCAGGTGATCGCGGATACCCTGCAAGCTACACAGGAGCGTCTGAGAATTTTGCAGATGAAAGCCAGCAACTTGATGAACTGCCTGGATATTCTACAAACTGCAGAGCAGTCAAGGGGGAAGTGTATGTATGGAATGCGTCCGGATATGTATTTTATATCGACAAAGCATTGCATCCAGTCCTCCTTTGCACAAGAGCAGCCAAAGGGGTTTCGCAATTTCTCCAATCATGCGGATCTCTTTTTCCAAAGCACGCATTACTATGAGGAAAACGGTGTTTGGAGAAACGAGAAGGGCTTCGGCATTTATAAGGATTGTGCAGAATATGCACAATATTGCGAAAATCCGTATTTTCATCTGCGGGGGGCAACGCATGCTATTTTATGCACATTCGACAATTTACAGACAGATGCAGGAATATCGGATACGGTTCGCTCTTTTTTCAAGGAGCATAAGCTGAAGCGGAGCGGTGAGGTTTACAGCCGTCAGGTGTACCGCACATTTTCAAAGGAACAGGAACCGCTGGTGATGGAGCTGTTGGCGATTCCATACGCAAGGATATAGGGAATCAGTCTTGCGTTTGTATATGTTTCATGCTATTCTGTAGGGGATTACAGGAGGAGCTTTTATGGGACAGCATCAGAAGTCGTATCTCCTGAATGCATTTCTGCTTGGTGTGATTACTGGATTTTTCATAGCACCGCTCAAAAACGGTATTCAGGTTCATGTGATTAGCAGAGGGACATGTAGTCCTGAAAAAGGAATCGGCCATAATGTTTGTAAGAAAAAGGTTTCAGAGGATGTGTTCTGAAATCTTTTTTTATAATGGCTGTGCGATACAAGTGAATTGAATGCTGATGGAGGTCTTTATATATGCAATTTCTATTGGCATAAGATGTTTCGTTTGACGGCTTAGCTTGCTTGAAATAAAAGGGACAGATGCCTGAAATCATCCTATCAAAACAGGACTTTCTTCTTTTTCAGCATTGGAATCATCCTATGCTTCAGGTCAAGAATGGGATAAGCTAAAAAAAATGCGCGTTTCAGCTTCGTTCTTGATCACCAGACAACGGCAGCTTTAGTTTCACCGTATGAGCTTGTTTTGTATAAGGAGAGTAACAGGAAGATTATAGGAGGATCAAGCGAGTTCATTTATTGACTTATTTTCTTTTGCGCGGTATATTTTTATCATAATGTTGGAAACATACTTCATTTTGCGATAGAAAATGAGGAAGGACAGAATTTGATGTTCAAGCGTTTATGGAAGCGGCGATTGATGAAGTGAGACCCAGATGTGCAGGAAAATTTCAGAAAGAATGCTGGCAATGAGCGCCCTATACCTGAAGAATATTTGTACACATTTACAAAATAAACTAGGTTTTGATAATTGCTATTATGAAAAGAGGAAAAGCCGTGAATAAAATATTGCTTATTGATGATGATAAGGATTTATGTAATCTGTTAGAGCGTGAATTAAAAAAAGAAAATTTTGAAATTATTGTATGCCATGATGGAAAAACAGGACTTGACACTTTTAAGAAACAAAAGTATCAGCTAGTCATTTTGGATATCATGCTTCCTGTTATGAATGGGTATGATGTTTTGACTGAGATAAGAAAATTAAATAATGTCCCCGTTTTAATGTTGACTGCAAAAGACTCTGAAGCTGATACGGTATCTGGTCTGAGATTAGGTGCTGATGATTATTTGACAAAGCCCTTCTTAATGTCTGAATTTATTGCAAGGGTACAGTCACTTATCAGAAGATTTACAGTTTTCAATAACCAAGCAGAAGAAAGCATCCCCTTAATATTTAAAGGATTGCAGATAGATGTAATATCAAGGATGGTACGGATCAATGACAGTGAAGTTTATGTAACAGCTAAGGAATTTGATTTATTATATTTTCTTGCTTCTAATCAGGGAAAAGTGTTTACAAAAGAACAAATTTACACTCATGTTTGGGGTAATGAGTATTCTTATGATGATAGAAATATCATGTCTTTTGTCAGCAAATTACGAAAGAAAATAAAGAATGAGAAACTGGATATCGATTATATTCAAACCATTCATGGTATAGGGTATCGTTTTTGCTTAGGGGTTTGATTATGATATATCTTGTAATCATACTTTCTCTTTGCATACTCGCTCTCGTAAATCATCTGTATCAAACACGAAAAAAGATAAAAGAAATTGAACAAATTCTTGATGAAATTTATTTGGGAAATTTAGATAGACGACTGATTGTTCATGAACATACGGAAATGAGTAACCTTGTTTACAAAATCAATGAAATTGTAATCAAGGATAAAAACGAGCTATTAGCATCAAATGCGTCAAAAAAAGCGTACAAACAATTAGTTACCAGTTTATCCCATGATATTCGTACACCATTATCCTCTCTTGTTGGATATTTAGAGGTGTTAGAAAAGGATGATTTGAGTTATGCTGAACAGCAGAGGTTTTTACAGATTGCCAATGAAAAGGCACAATATTTAAGTGATTATATACAATCTTTGTTTGCATGGTTGAAATTAGAGTCTGGAGAATGGGTGTATGATTTCCAAACAGAAAACATTTGTGAATTGACCAGATTAGTCCTTGCTGAGTGGATAATGAAATTTGAAGAAAATAAGATTGATTTTCATTTTGATATACCAGAAAAAGCGTTATACGTGAACATGGATAGAAATGCTTATCATAGAATTATCAATAATTTATTGGCAAATACAATAAAGCATAGTCATGCAAACAGACTGATTGTGCAAATTCTTGCGATCCAAGATGAAATACAAATCGCTATCACAGACAATGGTGTTGGAATAGAAGAAAAGGATGTACCTTTTATATTTGACCGCTTGTATAAATGTGATACGTCACGCACAGAAAATAGTAATGGTTTAGGATTGGCGATTGCAAAAGAACTGATAACTGCCCTCGATGGAACCATCGTGGTAGATAGCTGTTATGGAAAAGGTACAACTTTCAATTTAAAATTTAACAAAACATGAAGAAAGCATAATTATGGCAAGGTTTTGGCAAGGTTTGTGTGATTTAATTAGAGAAAGGAGGCTAGAAAATGGACGATGGAATTATTCTTGCTACCAGACAGCTGACGAAAAAATATGGGGATATTACAGCAGTTGAGAACATAAACTTAAATGTCAGAAAAGGGCGTATATATGGATTGTTAGGAAGAAATGGTGCTGGGAAAACTACCATAATGAAAATGGTTCTTGGGCTGATTTCTATTTCTTCTGGGGAAATAGAGATTTTCGGAAAACAGTTAAAAGGAAATGAAAAAGATATTTATACAAGAATAGGTTCTATTATTGAAACACCCGGTTTTTATTCTTATTTAACGGGAACAGAAAATTTAGAAGTTTTTTCCAGATTAAGAGGGACAATCAAAAAGAATGCTGTAAAAGGTGCTTTAGAAATAGTTGGACTGCCTTATAAAGATAAGAAACCATTCTCTTCTTATTCATTGGGAATGAAACAACGACTAGGAATCGCAAATGCTATTTTGAACGATTCTGAAATTTTAATATTAGATGAGCCAACAAACGGACTTGACCCGGTGGGAATCGTTGAAATCAGAAAATTTTTGCAGTCATTGTGTCATGAGCAAGGGAAAACTATTATTATTTCAAGTCATATTTTATCTGAGATTTCTTTACTTGCTGATGATATAGGAATACTGCATGATGGTCATTTATTGAAAGAAATTTCTATGAATGAACTGGAAGAAAAGAATAAAAAGTATATTGAAATTAAAGTGAATCATGTTCCTATAGCTGCGCAATTATTAGAGAATGTAATGAAATGTAAAAACTATTCTGTTACAGATATAAACTGTATAGAAATATATGATGAAGCTTTGGATACAGAAGAATTAGCAAATTGTTTGGTTTCACATGGCGTAGGAGTATCATCCTTGTATTGGAAACATGAAACATTGGAAGAATATTTTACTTCATTGACTGGGGGTGCGAGATTTGAATGATGCCTTTCAAACGGAAATTCTAAAATTAAAGAAAAACAACATGGCTCTTATTGGCTTTGCTGTTACAATTTCTATTCCTATTCTACTGATTTTAAAGTCGATCCTAATTGATAAAACAAAAATTGATTATCACGAATGGATTATGACCGTTTCTATGCTGGTAAATGTAGTGTTGCCTATTATGAGTGGATTTTTTATTACACAGTCCATGCAAAAAGAATATGGGGAAAAAACCATTATCAATATTGTTACTGCACCAGTAAACAGAAAAACTTTTGTATTGAGCAAAATTGCGGTGTGGTTTTGCTGGTGCTTCGTCGTTATGATGGTTACAGAGTGTTTGACAATCGTTGGTTCATTGATGTTGTTCCCTACACAAGTTACACCAGCGACGATTTGTTTTACAATACAGTTATTCACACAAATTGGTTTTTTAAGCTACATTGCATCGTTACCGATTATCTGGATTGCTATAAGGCAGAGAACATTATTTTATCCGAGTATGCTGTGTACGCTCGTTTTTGTATTATTGCAATCGATAGGTGCACAGGTATCAGAGGAATTACTTCCAGTAGCAAGTTTTGTACCGTGGCTAGCAATACAGATATCTACTATGCTGCCGCAAAATAGCCAGTATTTATATATTTGCATTGCTTCCGTGCTTTGCGCTGGAATTGTTGGAATAGGTCTATCGCTTCATGAGTTTAACAAGCAGGATCTATAAGAGGTAATAGCTGTGAGGTGTAGGCTGATACATATAGGGAACTATGAACTTGAATACCTGTATTGTGATTATGGTGGTGTTATAAAGGCCTTTAAACAGGAACACGGGCTAAAGACATCTGATGTAGCGAAGTATCTTGGTGTAGACTATCATACTGTATTATCATGGGAACGAGGTAAAAGAAAACCTATTTATACATACTGGAAGAATTTTTTAGAAAAAAACACAATAAAAATCTGATTATCCGCTAAAACACAGTATCTATCAGCATTTTCAAGGAAACAAACACATCAATTTACTACTTATTTACTACTAACGAATGAGCCTTGATACGCAAGTTTTCCTAGATATGCAAAGATATGGTACAACACATCAGTATTGAAACAAGAAAAAATTGAATAACTTATAGACTATGGAACGCCTAACATGACGTTCCTTTTCTATTTCCAGCCGTTCTTATTGGACGGCTATTTTATTACCCAAAATGAAAGGAGCATTAGATTTATGAAAAAGATGTTAAAACGATTGTGTACGGGCTTCTTAGCTCTTGCAACTGTCGTTACTGCTTTACCGACGACACCCGTTCATGCAGAAAGCAAGCAATACTGGACGGAGTCAAAAGAGCGTGTCGGTATCGTTGAAAAAGTAATGAATGACGGTTCGATTGGTTCTACCTTTAACGAGGGACATTTGACCGTTGAGGGCGAGGACGCTTACTGTATCGACATTAACACAGATTTTAGGAACGGCTACAAGACCAGAGCTGACGCAAGCACCCGTATGAGTGCCGACCAGATAAGCGACGTTGCCTTATCTATCGAATATGTGAAACAGTACACAGACAGCCACAGCGGAATAAGCAACAATCATGCCTACCTTTTAAGACAGCTTGTTGTCTGGCAGAGATTAAGCGTACATCTTGGCTGGCAATGCGATAACGTGCGAGCTTCTTATGATGAAATTCCAAAGGCAACGCAGGACGAAGTTTTCTCTGGTGCAAGAGCCTTTGCCAAAGAAAATAAAGGACGCTATGAATGTGGCGGTTATATCTACTCTGGCGAGGGGCAGGAATTGGGGCAATTCTGGGCGAAACTGAATGTCGGAAATGCGAAACTGCAAAAGACTTCCAGTAATACCAGCATTACAGACGGCAACGGGAATTACTCAATCGCTGGTGCAACATACGGTGTCTTTTCTGATAAGGACTGCACGAAACAGCTTGCCACCCTTACGACTGATGAAAACGGAAATACAGATGTTGTAGAGGTAAAGGCTGGTACAGTTTATATCAAGGAATTATCCGCACCAGCAGGATATAAAGTAGATAAAACTGTATATTCCTTAAAGGTTGAAGCTGGAAAAACAGCGACTTTGAAAGTATCAGATACACCGAAAGTAACAGACACTTTGATTGAGCTTTTCAAGATAGATATGGAAACACAGAAAGAAAATCCGCAGGGTAACGCTTCTCTAGCAGGTGCGGAATTTACATGGAAGTATTATGCAGGATTCTATAACAAAGACACTCTCCCTGCCGAAGCTACTCGTACATGGGTTACAAAGACAATCGCTGAAACAGACAGCGACGGGTCAACCCACTACATCACAAAATTAGCAGACGCATACAAGGTATCTGGCGACAACTTCTATATGCAGGACGGGAAAGCCGTTCTTCCTTTAGGAACACTAACCGTAGAAGAAACAAAAGCTCCAAACGGCTACTTGTTAGAGGGTGCATATATGCAGGCTGGCGATAAGTCCGAACAAATTAAGGGCTTATATGTAACACAGATTACCGAGGACGGCGACCTTGCCGTATTAACTGGAAGTAATCAGTTTTCCGTATCTGATAAGGTTATCCGTGGCGGTGTGAAAATTCAGAAACGAGATTTAGAAACGGGCGATACCAAACCACAAGGAAGTGCAACTTTAAAAGATACTGCCTTTGACATCATTTCCTTAAATGATAATGCAGTATTGGTTGAGGGCAAGCTCTATAAGAAAAATGAAGTGGTAAAGACAATTCGTACCGATATTGAGGGTATCGCTTCTACTTCTGCTGACCTTTTACCTTATGGAAACTTCCGTATCGTTGAGAGCGAAGCACCAGACGGATATTTGACAGACGGTGCGAAGCCGATTGATTTTGCAATCACAGAAAATGGAAAAATCGTGGACTTAACCGACGAAGCCCATTCTATCTACAATCAGATTAAGCGTGGCGATATTGAGGGTGTAAAAATCGGTGCAGGCACACACAAGCGTCTTGCTGATGTTCCCTTTAGGATCACAAGCAAGACGACGGGCGAAAATCATGTAGTGGTAACTGATGATAACGGGCAATTCTCCACTTCTGCTGACTGGGCTTCACATAAGCACAATACAAACGCAGGAAAGACCAGCGAGGACGGTGTGTGGTTTGGAACTTCTGAACCAGACGACAGCAAGGGTGCGTTGCCTTATGATACCTACATCATTGAAGAAATGCGTTGCGACAGTAACAAAGGTTTTGAACTTATCCCACCTTTTGAAATCGTGGTATCAAGAAATAACCTTGTGGTCGATTTAGGAACGCTGACTGATGAATACGAAAAAGAAATCTCTATCCATACCACAGCGACCAGCAAAGACGGCGAAAAGACTATCCTTGCAGGAAAAGAGGTAACAATCGTTGATACTGTCAAATTAGACGGACTTACAAAAGGCACAAAGTATCAGCTCAAAGGCTGGCAGATGTTAAAAGAAGAAAATACAGAGCTTATCATTGACGGGAAACGTGTAGAAAACGATTATACTTTTGTCGCTGATGATGAAGAAATGAAAGTAGAAATTTCCTATACATTCAATGCGTCCGAGCTTGGCGGTAAAAATCTGGTAACATTCGAGGAATTATACGACTTGAGCAATCCAGACGAACCCGTAAAAGTTGCGGAACATAAGGACATTGAGGACGACGGGCAGACCGTTTTAATCACAGAGCGTATCATCAAAATTCATACGACTGCTACCGACAAGGACGGCAACAAAGAGCTTGAAGCTGGAAAAGACGTTACAATCATTGATACCGTAACCTTAAAGGGCTTGGAAGTCGGCACACAGTACAAACTTGTGGGCTGGCAGATGTTGAAAGAAGAAAATGCAGAGCTTCTTATCAATGGAAAACGTGTGGAAAGTGATTACACTTTTACTGCTGACAGCGAAACTATGAAAGTGGAAGTTGCCTTTACCTTTGACGCTACTTCTCTTGACGGCAAACAGCTTGTAACTTTTGAGGAATTGTACGACTTGAGCAATCCAGACGAACCGAAGAAAGTTACTGAACATAAGGACATTGAGGATAAGGGACAGACGATTACCTTTAAGGAAAAGCCAGAAGTTCCAGACGAACCAGAGAAACCCGAAACACCACCGACACCAGAAAAGCCAAACAGACCGAGCGACAGTCCCAAAACGGGCGATAACACAAACCTTTACGGACTGCTTGCACTTCTTTTGACCTCTGGTGCTGGACTGGCAGGTATCTTCTTCTACAAACGCCGTAAAATGAAAAAATCATAAGGCGGTAACGGTATGAGGAAAGAAAAATCACGCTCTCCGCCGAAGCGGTCAAACGGCAGACTTTTGCTTATTCTGGCTTGTCTGCCAACAACCTGCAAGAACACGGATAGTCAAGGGTGCGTAAGCATTGATTTTACCCTTTACTATCTGGGGGATTGCTGGTACTTCCCAAACCGCCAGAATAAGAAATCACAATCAATTAACTTATCAAAAATAGAAAGAAACGAGGTAAAACAATATGGAAATGAAATATGTCGTGCCAGATATGGCACAGTCTTTTGGAACTCTTGAATTTGCAGGCGAAAGCGAGCCTATCTTTGAAAGAGATAAAAATAACCGCAGGGTCTTAGCCAGACGAAGCTATAACCTTTATTCCGACGTACAGAAAGGCGAAAATGTTGTGGTAGAAATTCCCGTGCAGGCTGGCGAAAAGAAGTTCAAGTATGAACAGAAAGTAAAACTTGTCAATCCGAAGTTGTACGGCAGAGGTTACGCAATCGGGAATATGGGACATACCGATTATGTATTAGTTGCTGATGATATTGTAGCAGTTGAAGAAAAGTAAAGGAGTGAAGAATTTATGAGATTATCAAACGGGTTTGTTATTGACAAAGAAAAAACATTTGGAGAATTAAAATTTACAGCGGTGCGTGATGTGTTCTTGCAGAATGAGGACGGGACACCGAGTACCCAGCTTAAAAAGCGTATATATGATTTAAAGTGCAGTCTGCATGGAGGAATTATCCCCGTATCTGTACCGCCAGAAGTACAGTTAAAGGAATTTCCGTACAATGCAGTTGTGGAACTTGTCAATCCAGTAGCCGATACGGTATCACGAAAAACCTATACGGGTGCAGATGTGGACTGGTATGTAAAGGCAGAGGATATTGTATTGAAGAATAAAGGCAACCAGAACGCAGGCAGTCCACAGAACCATACACCGCAGGGACAGCCGAAAAAATAGGCTTGCTAAATAGATTTTCATTGTAGTGGATATATGGAACTGTTATAATATGGATATGAAGAAACGGACAAATATGAAGTTTTGGAGGTAAGACATGAAATATTTAGGCACAATTTTAGTTGCATATATCGTTTTATTTATTTTAGATATAATGCAAAAAAGAAATCATAAAACAACAAAATCTTTAAATAAATTTTCTATTCGAACAATATCAGATGTATCATTTATATGTGCAATAGGTGCTTTGTTTGTACTTGTTGTCTTTATTTGGGGATTTTGGAGTGAACCTGAAAATTTTTGTTCTAAAAGATATTTGATGTTCATTATCCCATTTTCTATTATTTGGTTTGGAGTTACTCTTTTTGGTATGATTGCTCCTTTAAAGGGAGTGTGGGAGATAAAAGTTGAAGAAGATAATATCACGGTTATTAAAATGTTTATTTTTAGAAGATATTGGAAAATATCAGACATATCTTATTGTAAAATGAAACGCGGTGGTATGAATGTGTATGTCAATGGAAGAAAGAAAAAAGCATTTTTTGTTGATGGTATGACAGACCATTTTGATAACTTTATAAAACGGATGGAAAAAGAGGGAAAAGAGATTATTATTCCAGAGCCAAAAGATACGAATTGAGTTGCTGGAATAGTAAATTCGAGTTTGAAAACTTCATATCCATATACACAAAGCAGTTAGTCTTAGGATTGACTGCTTTTTTTCATACCCAGAAAGACAACTATATTAAAGTCAAGTAGTAATTTATGAAAAAGTATGAAATATAAAATACTTGAAAATATAGTATTCGATCTTTGAAATTGTGAATGTAAATATGTTGAAAAGAACTATAGTTAAA
>NZ_JANGCA010000044.1:0-40699 GCF_024463855.1 Clostridium sp. DFI.1.208
CTCATCCCGAACACAGAAGTTAAGCATATCAGCGGCGACAATAGCTGGACTGGCTCCAGTAAAGATAGCACGCTGCCAGGTAATCTGACTCATCATCTGATGGGTCTTTTTTTTACTTATAAGCAAATCGATCAAGGCGGTACAAAGCCTTTACGATTCTGATGATTCCTTTTTCTTATTAACAATTCCATCGAAAGAGTAATAGAGGCGCCTAAATAGGAGGAGCATGCCTTTACAATACGGTCGTTTCTCCTGTCAGAATCCCGCGTAGAATGTAGCACAGCTGTTTTGAGCCTTACTTGATTTTATGTTCAGGAATCCAGTGAGCCGCACTGCATGTCCTTCAAGTCTTACGAGCCAGCAATAAGGGATATAACGAAAATCGATGAGCGAAGCTGAGGTGTGTCGTTACCAGCAGCTGGGTCGTATTCTGCTATATTGTATAAGCTACAAAAGTAATAGAGGACAGCTGAAAAGCAGGATGTACAGCCTTTGTTAAAACAGTGAAAAAGTGATTGCGCATCTGCGTGTTTTCCGCTATGATGTATAGGCATGTATGTAAGGAGTTTTTATATGAAGAAATTAACATTTGTTCAAATCATATCGGTATCCATGATGCTTTTCGCAATCTTTTTTGGTGCCGGAAACATGATATTTCCTCCAGCTATGGGACAACTGGCTGGAACGAGCTTTATCAGCGCCCTTGCAGGCTTTATTCTGACCGATGCCGGTATTGCCATACTCGGAGTAACGGCTGTCGTACTGGCAGGATCTTCCATGAGTGATCTTGGAAATCTGGTCAGCCAAAGGTTTGCCTTGTTTCTGTCAGTTGGCGTATACCTGCTGATCGGTCCGCTGTTCGCATTGCCAAGAACCGGAAGTGTTTCCTTTGAGATAGCATTACTTCCTTATATAGGGAAACAAAACTCTATGCTGTGGTCCTTGCTGTTTACAGCGGCCTTCTTTGCGCTCACCTACTATCTCAGCAGTAACCCAAGAAGAATTGTAGATGTTGTTGGTAAATATTTGACGCCGGTTTTGTTAATCAGTATACTTGCTATCTTTATCGCCTCCTTTTTACAGGATACAAGCAATGGGGCATTCTCGTTTGGCACCATGATGGCACCGTCCCCTGCATATGCTGATATCCCGTTCTTTAAGGGCATGATCGAGGGCTATAACGCACTGGATGGTCCGGCAGGTCTGGCATTTGCAATTATTGTTATAACGGCAATTCGCGGTTACGGTATTACAGATAAAAAATCCATTGCACGTTATACGATTCTCTGCGGTCTGGGGGCGGCAGGCTTTCTGGCAGTTGTCTATTTCATGCTAACCTATGTCGGTGCCATTACGAATACACCCTTCACCAATGGCGGGGCACTTCTGCATGCAGTTACCAATCATCTGTTTGGCGGTATCGGTGGTATCATCCTGGGAATTGCTGTTTTGTTTGCCTGCCTTACAACCTCGATTGGTCTGACAACATCCTTTGCGGATTATTTTCAAACCATTCTGCCAAAGCGCTGGACCTATAAAAAAATCGCAGCTGCAGTCTGTTTGTTCAGCTTTGTGATTTCCAATATTGGCTTGAGTCAGCTCATCAGCGTATCGCTTCCGATTTTGATTATGATATATCCAGTAACTGTTGTACTGATGCTTCTGTCTTTTCTAAAGCAGCGTATCGGATCACGGCGTATGGTGTATGTCATGGCAATGCTGTTTACCTTTGCAGTATCCTTTGTTAACGGAATGGAAAGTGCAGGGGTTACGCTGGGGATCATCAGCGAATGGTTTGCAAGGCTGCCCTTTTATGAGCTGAGTATCGGCTGGATTCTGCCAGCGGTGATAGGGGCATTGATCGGACTTCTGCCATTGTGGCCAATGAATCAAAGAAGACCCCGGCCAACAAAAATTCAGGAATAAGAAAAGGAAGAACGTTCTTTGTGCATGATCGCTAAAACGTCTTCCTTTTTATGTGGTCGTTATGCTTATTGAGACTTGTTTCATTTACAGCTTGATCTAAAGCTTTAAAATTTCCTGCAGCGCACGGGCAACGCCATTGTCATATACAGAGGCCGTCACCATATTAGCGAAGGTTTTTACATAATCTGTGGCACTTCCCATGGCAACTCCCATGCCTGCCATCTCCAGCATCTTGATATCATTGGTACTATCGCCAAAGCAGATGCATTCCTCCCAGGAAATACCCTCCTTTTGCAGCACCTGATTGATTCCCACAAACTTATCGTTATTTGCATTGAATACATCGAAACAGAAATGATCCTGTGCAACCTCGATCAAATCGCTGCGCAGTAACGGATGCTTTGCGAGAAATTCCTCCAGAGAGCGCTGATCCTTTGTCATCAAAACTGCGTTATAGGCATTATGCCGTTTATGATAGGAGCGTTGTTCATCATAAAACAGATAATTCAAAACATGATGATCGCGGCAGAAATAATAAAACGGATAAAACTTATCATATATATAGGATGTATCACCGAAATGGAACATCAGCCCGTTTTCCTGCTGCTCACACCAGTCAACGATATCCTGTGTCGTCTGTCTGTCAAGCGGATTTTCAAACAGCAGACGCTGTTCCCGATCCAGAACATAGCCGCCGTTGATCATTACCATATAATCAAACTGTACGCGCTCCAGAATCAGGTTCATTTGATTCAGCGGACGTCCTGTTGCGGCACATACGATATAGCCCTGTTCCTTCAATGCTTGAATCGCCTGAAGACTGGACTCCTGAATGATGTCATTTTCTGTCTGATACAAGGTACCATCCATATCAAAAAACACGATTTTATAAGCCATATTTGAAACCTCTACTTTCCCTCTACGTCTATTCGTTCCCTATTATACTAGAATCTCTAATTTTTTACAAAGAAAAATAAAAAAAGGTGTTGACAAGCTATTCCAGTTGCTTTATGATTATTAGGCAAGTGGATTTTTGAGGTTCCCGTTCAGCGGGAACTACATTTACACTTCAAAATGACACACCCGGAAATGTGTGTTAGTGAAAGGAGGATATTATGCCAACAATTAACCAATTAATTCGTAAAGGTCGTGAACAGAGCGTGAAGCTTTCTAAGTCACCAGCTCTGAATAGAGGATATAACTCAATCAAGAAACGTCCTACAAACTTAAGTGCACCTCAGAAACGTGGAGTTTGTACTCGTGTCGGAACAATGACACCAAAGAAACCAAACTCAGCGCTGCGTAAATATGCCCGTGTTCGTCTGAGCAACGGTATGGAGGTTACTGCCTACATTCCTGGTATTGGACACAACCTGCAGGAGCATAGTGTTGTAATGATCCGTGGAGGACGTGTTAAGGATCTTCCAGGTGTTCGTTACCACATCATCCGTGGTACACTGGACTGCGCCGGAGTAGCGAACCGTAACCAGAGCCGTTCTCTGTACGGAGCTAAAAAACCAAAAGAAGCTAAGAAATAATCAATTGTGAAAGGAGGAAATTCGAATGCCTAGAAAAGGACATGTAGCAAAACGTGATGTATTAGTAGATCCAATTTACAACTCCAAGCTGGTTACTCGTTTAATCAACAAGATCATGATTGATGGTAAAAGAGGGGTTGCACAGAAGATTCTGTACAATGCGTTCGATATTATTGAAGTAAAAACAAATGAAAAACCAATGGAAGTTTTCGAGAAAGCTCTGGAAAACGTAATGCCATTACTGGAACTTAAGGTTCGCCGTGTTGGTGGTTCTAACTACCAGGTCCCGGTGGAAGTATCCGCTGAAAGACGTTTGACACTTGGTCTGCGTTGGATCGTAAACTATGCTCGTTTAAGAAACGAGAAAACGATGGAGCAGAGACTTGCTGCTGAAATCATGGATGCAGCAAACGGAAGTGGTGCATCTGTCAAGAAACGTGAGGACACTCACAAGATGGCAGAAGCAAACAAAGCATTTGCTCATTACCGCTGGTAAGAAAGGAGATCCATTATGCCACGTCAGTATTCATTAGAAAACACACGTAACATTGGTATCATGGCTCATATCGATGCTGGTAAAACAACAACTACAGAACGTATTCTGTATTATACAGGTGTTAACCACAAAATCGGAGAAACTCACGATGGAGCTTCTACGATGGACTGGATGGCACAGGAGCAGGAACGTGGTATCACCATCACCTCTGCAGCAACTACTGCAGCATGGAAGGGTACCCGTATCAACATTATCGATACTCCAGGCCACGTTGACTTCACGGTTGAGGTTGAACGTTCCCTGCGTGTACTTGATGGTGCCGTAACGGTACTGGATGCAAAAGCCGGTGTAGAGCCTCAGACAGAAACTGTTTGGCGTCAGGCTACTACATATGGTGTTCCTCGTATCGTATTCTGTAACAAAATGGATGCAACAGGAGCTGACTTCCTGATGTCCTGTAAAACGATCGTAGATCGTCTGGGTGCTAAATCCTGCCCGATTCAGCTGCCAATCGGTGCGGAATCCACTTTCACTGGTATCGTAGATATCATTGAAAGAAAATCTGAAATCTATACCAATGACTTAGGTACAGATATTCAGGAGGGTGACGTTCCGGAAGATCTGAAGGATCTGTGCGAGGAATATCGTTCCAAGCTGATTGATTACCTTGCTGATTATGATGAAGACTTCATGATGCAAGTACTGGAAGGCGAAGAGCCAAGCATCGAAGACATCAAGCGCGTTCTGCGTATTGCAGTTTGTGCTGGTGATTTCTTCCCGGTATTATGCGGTTCCGCATATAAGAACAAGGGTGTTCAGATGGTTCTGGATGCTGTTGTTGAATATCTGCCTTCTCCACTGGATGTTCCTGCAATCAAGGGAACGCTGGAGGACGGAAGCGAATCCGAGCGTCATTCCAGCGATGAAGAACCATTTGCTGCATTGGCATTCAAAATCGCAACAGACCCATTTGTTGGAAAGCTTTCCTTCTTCCGTGTGTACTCCGGTACAGCCAAAGCAGGAAGCTACGTTCTGAACTCCACTAAGGGAAAAAGAGAGCGTTTCGGACGTATCGTTCAGATGCATGCCAACGCTCGTAAGGAAATCGATCAGGTATATGCAGGAGATATCGCTGCTGCCGTAGGTCTGAAGGTTACAACAACCGGAGACAGCTTATGTGCAGAGGATTCTCCAATCATTCTGGAATCCATGGAATTCCCGGAACCAGTTATCGAACTGTCTCTGGAACCGAAGACCAAGGCTGACCAGGATAAGATGGGTCTTGCTCTTGCAAAGCTTGCAGAAGAGGATCCTACCTTCAAAACCTATACAGACCAGGAAACAGGTCAGACAATCATCGCCGGTGTTGGTGAGCTTCACCTGGACATCATCGTTGACCGTCTGCGCCGTGAATTCAAGGTAGAAGCAAATGTTGGACAGCCAATGGTTGCTTACCGTGAAACCATCCGCGGTACTGCTGATTGTGAAGGTAAATATATCAAACAGTCCGGTGGACGTGGACAGTATGGTCATGTATGGATCAAATTCGAGCCTCAGGAAGAGGGAAAAGGATTTGAATTCGTGGACGCTACTGTCGGAGGAAGCGTACCTCGTGAATACATCAAGCCTACAGAAGAAGGTTTAAGAGATGCACTGGCAAACGGTATTGTGGCCGGATATCAGGTAATCGATATCAAAGCAACGCTGTTTGACGGTTCTTACCACGATGTCGATTCCAGTGAGATGGCGTACAAAATCGCGGCTAGTATGGCTTTAAAGGCTGCTGCCAAGAAATGTAACCCGGTTATTCTGGAGCCAATCATGATGGTTGAGGTAACTGCACCAAATGAATATCTTGGATCCGTTATGGGTGACGTAAGCTCCCGTCGTGGTGCAATCGTTGACCAGGAAGAGAGAGGAAACGCGATTATCGTTAAGGCTCACATTCCGCTGTCAGAGATGTTCGGTTACGTTACAGACCTGCGTTCCTTCACTCAGGGACGTGGAAATTACTCTATGAAATTCGACCATTATGCCGAAGTACCGAAGAGTATTGCAGAAAAAATCATTAAAAACAATAGTTCTGAAAATTAACTGTTGCTTTTATAAAAACTTTGAATTAGAATATACTTGGAAACTAATAAATTAGGAGGAAAATTAAAATGGCAAAAGAAAAATTTGACCGTTCCAAAACACATGTTAACATTGGAACTATCGGACACGTTGACCACGGTAAAACTACGTTAACTGCTGCTATTACAAACGTTCTTGCAAAAGACGGTATGGCACAGGCACAGGCTTATGACCAGATCGATGGTGCACCTGAAGAAAAAGAACGTGGAATCACAATCAACACTGCACACGTTGAATATCAGACTGACAAGCGTCACTATGCACACGTTGACTGCCCAGGTCACGCTGACTACGTTAAGAACATGATTACTGGTGCTGCACAGATGGATGGTGCTATCCTGGTTGTTGCTGCATCTGATGGTCCTATGCCTCAGACTCGTGAGCACATCCTGCTTGCTCGTCAGGTAGGTGTTCCTTACATCGTTGTATTCCTGAACAAATGTGACATGGTTGATGACGAAGAACTGATCGACCTTGTTGAAATGGAAGTACGTGAGCTGTTAAGCGAGTACGGATTCGACGGAGACAATGCTCCAGTTATCCGTGGTTCTGCTCTGAAGGCTCTGGAAGGCGATGACAAATACGTTGGCGCTATCAAAGAGCTGATGGATGCTGTTGATGAATTCATTCCAGATCCAACTCGTGAAACTGACAAACCATTCCTGATGTCTGTAGAAGACGTTATGACAATCACAGGACGTGGAACAGTTGCTACCGGACGTGTTGAGCGTGGTGTAGTGAAACTGGGAGAAGAAGTTGAAATCGTTGGTATCAAGGATACTCAGAAAACTGTTGTTACTGGACTGGAAATGTTCCGTAAGCAGCTGGACTTCGCAGAATCCGGAGATAACATCGGTGCTCTGCTGCGTGGTATCAACCGTGACCAGATCCAGCGTGGACAGGTTCTTGCTAAACCAGGATCCGTACACCCACACACAAAATTCAAGGCTCAGGTTTATGTATTAACAAAAGAAGAGGGTGGACGTCACACTCCATTCGTATCTAACTACCGTCCTCAGTTCTACTTCCGTACAACTGACGTAACTGGTGTTATTACATTACCAGAAGGAACTGAAATGGTTATGCCTGGTGATAACGTTGAAATGAACGTTGAGCTGATTGCTCCAATCGCTATCGAAAACAATACAAAGTTCTCTATCCGTGAGGGTGGACGTACTGTAGGTTCCGGTAACGTTACAGAAATCATCGAGTAATTTATAAAAAACACGGAAAAGAGCACGAATGTGCTCTTTTTTCTGTATGTTGTACTTTTTTGTAGTATAATACAGGTAATGACAGAAGGGAGTGGGCGGTATGAACAGAAAAATGCTGGCACCCATCGTAATTGGAGCCATCATCGCATGCTATATGATGATTTGGATCAGCTCTCTGTTTTTTCTGGATGCACCAAAGATTATCATAATCCTGTTTGGTGTTCCTATGCTGGCACTGCTTTTTCTGTGGATACATGTTGTCAAGGAACGACTTGACGAGATAAGGAGTGGAGAAGAAGATGATCTTAGTAAATACTGATTACATTACCGGAAAAACACTGAATATGCTGGGGCTTGTAAAGGGAAGTACAATTCAGACAAAGAATATCGGTAAGGATATTTCGCAGGGCTTTAAGACACTGGTTGGTGGTGAGCTGAAGGCATACAATGAAATGATGAATGAGGCACGTGCACTGGCAACGAAGCGTATGGTGGAGGAAGCAGAGGCCCTTGGTGCCGATGCTATTGTGAATATTCGCTATGCGTCCAGTGCAATCATGGGGGGAGCCGCAGAGGTCATTGCCTATGGTACAGCGGTAACCTTTCTGTAAAAGCAGCTTGTCTGCTTTTTTCTTTTCTTTTTTACACGATGCGTGTATAATGATACTGTCATGACAGGGGTGCCGTAAGGCTGAGACAGTCCCTTATGACCTGATCTAGTTAATGCTAGCGTAGGGAGTCATATCTATCTTGAGTATTAGATTGGTTCACTTACGCCTCACAGAGGTGTTTTTTTAATGGAAAGGAGAAACATAGGATGAAGCGTTTTAAAAGATTCGGCATGCCGCTTCTCACACTGCTTCTGGTGCTGGCGGTATGGGAAGGCTGTGTTCATGTATTTGATATCGATTTGTATATCCTGCCGGCGCCCTCAAAAATTATACAGGCGCTGTTTGTAAATCGTGATGTACTATGGATGCATTCGCTGGTTACGCTGCAGGAGGCTGTCATCGGCTTATTGATTGCCACACTGCTCGCGATCGTTATCGCTATCGGCATGGATCTTTCCCAGCTGTTTAAGCACAGCATATTTCCCCATCTGGTTGTCACACAGACCGTACCGGTCATGGTGCTGGGACCGCTGTTTTCCATATGGCTGGGCTTTGGTATGGCGCCGAAGATTCTAATGGTCATCTTCATGTGCTTTTTTCCGGTGGCAATCGCCTTCTGTGATGCGCTGGGGAAAGTAGATGAGCATCAGATCAGTTTGCTGAAAAGCTTCGGAGCGAAGAAATGGCAGATATATGCATATGTGAAAATACCGGCAGCCTCCACTGCATTGTTTTCCGGCTTGAAGGTAGCTGCGACCTACTGTATCGGCGGAGCTATCGTTGGAGAGTGGCTGAGCGCTTCCGCAGGCCTTGGGTATTACATGATTCGAGTGAAAAACGGCTATATGCTGGATAAGGTGTTTGCCTGTGTAGTCGTTGTGATTGTCCTGAGTCTTCTGCTGCACGGGGCGGTGGTGTTGCTGGAGGCGGTACTGTTTCCATATGCAAGAAAGAAAAGAGGGAAAACGACATGAAGAAATTAGGCTGTATGCTGATGGCCATGCTGATGGCTGTTGCGGTGAGCGGATGCTCTGATAATAAGGAAGCATCAAAAGATAAGGAAACGACTAAGAAGGTTACGCTGATTCTGGATTATCTTCCGAATACCAACCATACCGGCTTTTATGTGGCGAAGGATAAGGGGTATTTTAAGGAAGAAGGCTTGGATGTGGATATCATAGAGCCGGGAGATGATGCGACAAGCGCTACGCTGGTTGCGGCAAACAAGGGGGAATTTGGTGTCAGCTATCAGGAGGATGTCACCTATGCGCGAACAGCAGAGGTGCCGCTGCCCATTCGGGCGATTGCAGCCATCATCCAGCATAATACAAGCGGCTTTGTATCCCTGAAAAAGGAAAACATCAAGTCTCCCAAGGATTTTGAGGGTAAGGTCTATGCCGGATGGCAGGCACCGAGCGAGGAGGCAGTCATCAAAGCGGTGATGAAGGCCGCAAAGGCGGATTTCTCCAAGCTGACGATGGTTGGCGCTGATGGAAGCGGCTTTGCAGCATTAGGTAAAAACGTTGATATCCAGTGGGAATTTGAAGGCTGGGCGGTAACCAAGGGAAGAATGGAGGGCTATGACCTGAATTACATACCATTACGCGATCTGGATGAGCGCCTGGATTATTATACGCCTGTCATTATCAGCAGTGAACGGATGATAAAGGAAGACCCAAAAACGGTTCAGAAATTTATGAATGCTGTAAAGAAGGGGTATACGTATGCAATCGAGCATCCGGAGGAGTCAGCTGAAATATTAAGCAACTATGCGCCGGATTATGATTTGAAGTTTCTCAAGGAAAGTCAGAAGTATCTGAGCAGCGAATATGCGAAGGATGCAAAGAGCTGGGGTGTTATGAAGGATTCCGTCTGGGATAACTATACAGCCTTCATGTATGAAAACAAGCTGATTACGGAAAGCATCAAGGCCAGCGAACAATATACGAATGAATTTGTGAAATAATGCAGATGCACAGGAGGTCATCATGAAATTACGAGTTGAGGATATGGCGATTTCTTTTGATAACAGGAGGATACTGGAGCATGTCGGCTTTCATGTGGAAGAAGGGGAATTTACAGCGCTGATTGGTCCAAGTGGCTGTGGAAAATCCACGCTTCTGAATATTCTGGCAGGTCTTTTGCACTGTGAAGAAGGAATCTTTTATGTAGATGATGTGCAGGTGACAGGGGTATCCTCCCACTTTGCCTATATGCCGCAGGATGATCTTCTTCTGCCTTGGAAGAATATTTTGGACAATGTGTGTCTGTATGGGAAGCTTCACGGGCATATAAACGAGGCCAGAGAAAAAGCATTGCAGGAATTTGAGACCTTTGGTTTAAAGGGGTATGAGCGCGCATACCCGTTTGAACTGTCCGGCGGTATGCGCCAGCGGGCTGCATTTTTGCGGACAGCACTTTGCAGTGCGGATATCCTATTGCTGGATGAACCCTTTGGTGCTCTGGATGTCATCACCCGCAATGATATGCAGGACTGGCTGCTGAAGCTGAGAAGCGAGCTGAACAGAACCATGCTGCTGGTAACCCATGATATTGAGGAGGCTCTGTATCTGGCGGACCGCATTCTTATACTGCAGGGCTCGCCGGCTTCCATTTGCCGGGAAATTTCTTTAAAGGACTGTAAAAAAAGTCGGGAGTGGCTGTATGAGCAGGGGCAGCTGAAGAAGGAAATTTATCAGCTTCTAAAGGAGGGCGCTCATGATCATTGATGCGCATATGCATATGGATACTGCATTGACACCTAAAATTTTGAGACAGCAGGGCATCACCTGCATTGCCAATGCAGCAACGCCGAAGGAATACGAGGAGCTGAAGAAGCTTCAAAGTGATAATCCTGCGATATGGATCAGTGCCGGTATCCATCCATGGAAGGTGGAGCAGGTTAGCTGGGAAGAGATGCTGCCGTTTCTGAAGGAGACGAGGATCCTAGGAGAAATCGGTCTGGATAGTGTCTGGTGTAAGACGGATAAAGCCTTGCAATACGCTGTGTTTGAGCAGCAGCTCTCATTTGCACAGGAGCATAGACTGCCGGTTATTCTGCATCTGAAGGGGATGGAGAAAGAAGCGCTGGAGCTTTTGCGTCGTTATGAGAACCGCTATCTGGTGCATTGGTATTCCTGTGGAAGCTGGTTGCAGGAGTATATTGATATGGGCTGCTGGTTTACCATAGGTCCTTCGCTGCCGTTCGATGAAACGGTTCAGCAAGTGGCTGCCGCAGTTCCTTTAAAACGTCTGCTTGTGGAAACGGATGGGATTTCCGCCTGTACGTGGTGTGAACAGCGTGAGGTTTTGCCGGATGAGCATGGAGCGATATTGAAGCGCAGCATGGCTCAAATATCAGAAATGCGGAATATTCCGTATCATCAGCTCGAGCAGCAGATGCAGAAAAACTGTGAAGCCTTCCTGCAGAACACATTGCTTTACATGTAGAAACTTCTATTGATTTAGAAGTTTTTTTACATGTTTTTTACCAGGAAAACGATGAAAACGCTATCATAAACAGTATATTTCGAGGAGTGTGGAGGTTCTGAAAAATTTATGAAAAAAACTAAAAAAAGCCGTAATTAACGCTTGTAATCAATATTTGGATGTGTTAGAATATTATCACGACCGCAAGGACATGCGAGGTTGCCGACCCACTGAGAAACGTTGTCATGGACGGCGAGGTCGGGGAATTCGCATCGAGCGAGTCTATAGTCCATATAGGCGAAAGGAGATATATTCATGGCAAAAAATAGCGTAAGAATTCGCTTAAAAGCTTATGAGCACAGAATCTTGGATGCTTCCGCAGAAAAGATCGTGCAGGCAGCACAAGCTCACGGTGCTAAAAAAATTGTTGGACCAGTACCTCTTCCAACTGAAAAGCAGGTAGTAACAATCCTGCGTGCGGTACACAAATACAAAGATTCTCGCGAGCAGTTCGAGATCAGAACTCACAAACGTTTAATTGAGATTGTCGGACCTACAGCAGAAACAATCGACTCACTGAGTCGTCTGGAACTGCCTAGTGGTGTTGACATCGAAATTAAGCTGTAATGGAGGTGACATCATGAAAGGTATTCTAGGACGTAAACTTGGGATGACACAGGTCTTCACAGAAGATGGAACACTGATTCCTGTAACTGTAGTAGAGGCTTGTCCAAATGTTGTATTACAGAAGAAAACAGTGGAAAACGACGGATACGAAGCTGTACAGTTAGGTTTTGAGGATGTTAAAGAAGCACGCAGTACGAAGGGCGAAGCCGGACATGCTGCAAAAGCAAATACTGCTCCAAAAAGATTCGTTAAGGAAGTTCGCGATAGCGAATTTGCTGAGCTGGAGCTGGGTGCTGAGGTAAACGTAGGAATCTTCAGTGCCGGAGAAACAGTAGATGTAATCGGTACATCAAAGGGTAAGGGATTCAATGGTACGATCGTTCGTAACAATGCGAAAATCGGTCCTAAGAGCCATGGTTCCGGACACCACAGACACATCGGTTCACTGGCTACCAACGGTATTACCTCACGTCAGGGTAAAATTATCAAGGGAACCATCATGGCCGGTCAGGAAGGTGGTTACAGAACTACGAACCAGAACCTGACAGTGATTAAGGTTGATGTTGAAAACAATTACTTATTGATCAAAGGAAACGTGCCTGGACCAAAACGTGGAATGGTTATGGTACGCACTGCTAAATGTTCCAAGGGAAACACAGAACCTGTAACATTAGTAGATTACACGAAAGAGGAGGAATAAAAGATGCCTAAGATGGTCGTATTAAGCCAAACTGGTAAAGAGCTGAATGAAATCACTCTTGCAGATACAGTATTTGGCATCGAGCCAAATCAGCAATGTATCTTCGATGCTGTCATTATGCAGAGAGCATCCATGCGTCAGGGTACTCACGATACCAAAAACCGTACAGAAGTACGCGGTGGCGGACGTAAGCCTTGGCGTCAGAAGGGAACTGGACGTGCTCGTCAGGGTTCCATTCGTGCTACACAGTGGAGAGGCGGCGGAATCGTATTCGGTCCGACTCCTAGAAACTATGGCTACAAGCTAAACAAAAAAGTTCGTCGTCTGGCTCTGAAATCAGCTCTGTCTGAAAAGGTGCTGGAAAACGCAATGAGCGTTGTAGATAAATTTGAACTGGAAGCGCCAAAAACAAAAGCTTTCAATCAGATTATCGCTGATATCAACGCACCTAAGAAAACCTTATTCGTAGTATCTGAAGGTGAAGATTTTGAAAACGCATTCCTGAGCATGAGAAACATCCCTACTATGATGATGCTTACTGCTGATGGATTAAATGTTTACGATATCGTAAATGCTAACAAAATCGTCTTTACAGAAGCTGCTGTGAAAGATGTTGAGGAGGCACTTGCATAATGGAAAACTACAAGGATATCATCATCCGTCCAATCATCACTGAAAAAACGATGAGATACATGGACGCAGATAACAAAGTAACGTTTGAAGTTAAAAAGGGAACCAACAAAACACAGGTAAAACAGGCCGTGGAAGCAATCTTCGGTGTCGATGTTGAGAAAGTGAACATCGTAAATGTAAAACCTAAAACCAAGAGAATGGGAAAATATGTTGGTACTACAAAGAATGTCCGTAAAGCCTATGTGAAAATCAAGGAAGGTCAGGACATCAACTTATTCGGCGAAGAGGCTGAATAAGTTCAGGAAGAAGCACGCTATTTCCTGACTAAATATTGCGTAAGGAGGAAATTGACACTATGCCAATTAAGAAGTATAAGCCGACCACTCCAGGTCGTCGTGGTATGACAAGTCTGTCTTATGAAGAAATCACTACAGACAAGCCTGAAAAAAGTCTGCTGGAGCCGTTAAAAAGCAAAGGTGGACGTAACAACAACGGACGTATCACAACCCGTCATCAGGGTGGTGGACACAAGAGAGCTTACCGTGTTATCGATTTTAAGAGAAACAAAGACGGTGTTCCTGCTCGTGTGGCTACGATTGAATACGATCCAAACCGTTCCGCTAACATCGCTCTGCTGAACTATGCAGATGGTGAAAAGCGTTACATCATTGCTCCTAAGGGATTAACTGTTGGAATGACAGTCGTTTCCGGTGAAGGTGCCGACATCAAGGTTGGTAACGCAATGGAGCTGAAAGATATCCCAGAAGGTACTTTCATTCACAATATTGAATTAAAGCCAGGTAAGGGTGGCCAGATGGCTCGTTCCGCTGGAACATCTGCTCAGATCCTTGGTATTGAAGAAAAATACACAACGGTTCGTTTGGCTTCTGGTGAAGTTCGTAGAATTCTGTCTAATTGCCGTGCTACAATCGGTCAGGTTGGTAACGAAGACCACAGTCTGGTAAACTACGGTAAAGCCGGACGTATGAGATGGAAGGGTGTTCGCCCGACTGTTCGTGGTTCCGTTATGAACCCTAATGATCACCCTCATGGTGGTGGTGAAGGACGTACTCCAGTAGGACGTAAATCTCCAATGACACCTTGGGGCAAAAAAGCTATGGGTGTGAAAACACGTAAAGCGAAAAAAGCGTCAACGAAACTGATCGTTCGTCGTCGTAATGGCAAATAGGCAAAGGAGGAAATGAAAAATGAGTCGTAGTCTTAAAAAAGGCCCGTTCTGTGATGACCACTTAATGAAAAAAGTGGATGAGCTGAACAAAGCCGGTAAAAAACAAGTTATTAAAACCTGGTCACGTCGTTCAACTATATTCCCTCAGTTTGTGGAACATACATTTGCCGTTTACAACGGTAAGGAACACCTGCCTGTTTACGTTACAGAAGACATGGTAGGACACAAGCTTGGTGAATTCGTGCCAACCCGTAAATACGGTGGTCACGGCGATAATGACAAGAAAGCTAAAAGATAAGGAGGAAACGTTATAATGGAAGTAAAAGCAACAGCGAAAACATTACGTATCCCACCTAGAAAAGCTCGTATTGTTATCGATTTAATTCGTGGGAAAGACGCTGCTGAAGCAGCTGCAATCTTAAAGTTCACACCGAACGTTGCAGCAGAAGCAGTTGGTAAGGTATTGAAATCTGCAGTATCCAATGCAGTGAATAACCATGATATGGATGAAGAAAAGCTGTACGTAAAGGCATGCTATGCAAACGAGGGTGTAACTCTGAAACGTTTCATGCCACGTGCAAAAGGATCTGCTAGTGCGATCCACAAACGCACCAGCCACATTACTGTTGTGGTTGACGAGCGTGATTAAGGAGGTAGCTCATGGGACAGAAAGTTAGTCCGATCGGATTACGTGTCGGTGTCATCCGTGACTGGGAGTCCAGATGGTACGCTGACAAGGATTATGCCGATTTATTATTAGAAGATGTAAAGATTCGTGAATTCCTGTTCGCTGAGTGCAAGAATGCATCAGTGTCCAGAGTTGAAATCGAACGTTCTAAAAACCGTGTGGAAATCATGATCCGTACCGCTCGTCCAGGTGTGATCATCGGGACAAACGGTGAAAACGTTGAAATGCTGAAGAAAAAAGTTGAGAAGCTGACTGGTGGAAAGAACATCTACCTGAAGGTTCTGGAAATTGCAAACCCTGATTTGGACGCAAAACTGGTTGCCCGCAGCATCGCGGATCAGCTGGAACAGCGTGCTTCCTTCCGTACTGCACAGAAGAAAGCAATCCAGAGAACAATGCGTGCCGGTGCAAAAGGTATCAAGACTGCTGTATCCGGTCGTTTGGGCGGAGCTGATATGGCTCGTACCGAAGGCTACAGCGAAGGTGTTGTACCTCTGCACACACTGCGTGCAGATATCGATTACGCTTGGGAAGAAGCATCTACGACTTACGGTCGTTTAGGTGTAAAGGTTTGGATTTGCCGTGGTGAAGTTCTGCCAGGACAGATGGTTCAGGAACCGGAAGCTCCGAAGAACAACATGAACGACAGACGCCGCAATCGCCGTGGTAATCGTGGTGGAAACAGAAACAACAGCCAGAGAAACAATAACAACAGAAACTCTGCTGGTGGAAATGCTCCTAGAAAAGCGGAAGGAGGAAAATAATTTATGTTAATGCCTAAGAGAACTAAATATAGAAGACCTCACCGTTTAAGCTACGAGGGACGTGCAAAAGCCGGTCGTGAAGTATCTTTTGGTGAATATGGTCTAATGGCTGACACTGGTGCTTACGTCAGCAACCGTCAGATCGAGGCCGCTCGTATTGCCATGACTCGTTACATGAAGCGTGGTGGTAAGGTTTGGATCCGTATCTTCCCTCACATGGCAAGAACGAAAAAACCTCTTGAAGTACGTATGGGTTCTGGTAAGGGTGCTCCTGAAGGATGGGTAGCAGTTGTAAAACCGGGCCGTGTTATGTTTGAAATCGCTGGTGTACCTGAAGAAGTAGCACGTGAGGCATTCCGTCTTGCTGCTCACAAGCTGCCGGTGAAGACAAAATTTGTTGTTAGAAAAGGAGAGAAGTAATTATGACAGCGAAAGAGATCAGAGAAAAAAGCAACACTGAATTATTACAAGAGATCGAAACGCTTAAAGATGAACTTTTTAATCTTCGTTTCCAACAAGCTACAGGTCAGTTGACAAACACTGCACGTTTAAAGACAGTGAAAAAGACAATTGCCCGTATCAAAACTGTGATGACTGAGCGCGAGCTTGGTAGTCAGGATTAAGGAGGATCACTAAGTTATGGAAAGATCTAACCGTAAAGTATATCGCGGGACTGTAGTTTCCGACAAGATGGATAAGACAATTACCGTTATTGTTGAAACAAAGAAAACACACCCGTTATACGGAAAACGTGTAAAATATTCTAAGAAATTCAAAGCGCATGACGAAAACAATGAAGCTAGAATGGGAGATAAGGTAGAAATCATGGAAACACGTCCATTATCTGCTACCAAGAGATTCCGTCTGGTGAAAATCGTCGAAAAAGCTGTACAGCTGTAATCAGGAGGTAGACATTCATGATCCAGAATGAAAGTAGATTACGCGTCGCTGACAACACGGGAGCCAAGGAAGTTCTGGTTATCCGTTGCTTAGGCGGAAGCGTTCGTAAGTTTTCAAACATCGGGGATATCGTTGTCTGTGCTGTAAAGCAGGCTGCTCCTGGTGGAACTGTAAAAAAGGGTGACGTAGTCAAGGGTGTAATCGTACGTACAAAACGTGGAGTACGCCGTGACAACGGAACATACATCAAATTTGATGACAATGCTGTTGTCCTGATTAAGGACGACAAAACACCGCGTGGAACTCGTATTTTCGGACCTGTTGCACGTGAGCTGCGTGACAAAGACTTCATGAAAATTGTGTCTTTGGCACCAGAAGTACTGTAAGGAGGTGTCTTTGTGAAAATCAAAAAAGGTGATAAGGTTCAGGTTATTACAGGTGCTTACAAGGGCACGATCGGTGAAGTAACCAAAGTCTTCCCAAAAGAAGACAAAGTGATTGTGGAAGGCGTTAACCTGGTGAAGAAACATCTGAAACCTACACAGGCGAATCCAGATGGAGGAATCATCGAGAAGGAAGCTCCAATCCATGTATCAAACGTTATGGCTTACGATTCCAAAGCGAAGAAGGCAAGCCGTGTCGGTTATGAAACAAAGACTGACAAAAAAGGTAACACAGAAAAGGTACGCGTCTACAAAAAAACCGGCGCTGAAGTTAAGTAGGGAGGCTAAAGGATGAATCGCCTAGAACAGAAATATAAAGAGGTCGTAACACCAAGCCTGATGAAGAAATTCAACTACAAATCAGTCATGGAAGTACCTCACGTAGATAAAATCGTTATCAATATGGGTATCGGTGAAGCTATTTCAAACCCAAAAGTGCTGGATGAAGCAGTTGCTGAGCTGGCACAGATCACTGGACAGGCTCCGGTAATCACAAAAGCTAAGAAGTCTATCGCAAACTTCAAACTTCGTGAAGGAATGCCGATCGGATGTAAGGTTACTCTGAGAAAAGAAAAAATGTATGATTTCATGGATAAGCTGATGAACATCTCTTTGCCACGTGTACGTGACTTCCGCGGTGTCAGTGCCACTTCCTTTGACGGTCGTGGAAACTACACGCTGGGTGTAAAGGAACAGCTGATCTTCCCGGAAATCGATTACGATAAGATCAACAAGGTTCGTGGTATGGATATCGTCATCGTTACGACAGCAAACACGAACGAAGAAGCAAAGGCACTGCTGGAAGAAATGGGCATGCCTTTCAAGAAATAGGAGGACTTAGACGTATATGGCAAAAAAAGCAATGGTTAACAAATCAAAACGTCCTCAGAAGTACAAAGTGCGCGAGTACACTAGATGTGAGCGTTGTGGACGTCCTCACTCAGTTTTACGTAAATACAAACTCTGCCGTATTTGCTTCCGTGAGCTGGCTTACAAAGGTCAGATCCCGGGTGTGAAAAAGGCAAGTTGGTAGTCAGATAGGAGGAATACAGTCATGATTATGACAGATCCGATTGCAGATATGCTTACTAGAGTTCGTAACGCGCTTCAGGCTCGTCACGAAACAGTGGAAATTCCTGCAAACAAAGAAAAAGTTGAAATCGCTAAGATTTTAAAGAATGAAGGATTCATCACAGACTACACAGTAGATGGTGATGTTAAGAAAACCATCACAGTTACTCTGAAATATGGTCCTAACAACGAAAAAGTAATCAATGGGCTGAAGAGAATCTCTAAACCAGGTTTACGTGTTTACGCAAAGGTGGATTCCATTCCTCGCGTAATGAACGGTCTGGGTATTGCGATCATCTCTACATCTCACGGTGTGATAACAGATAAAGAAGCAAAAGCTAAACATGTTGGCGGTGAAGTCATCGCTTACGTTTGGTAAGAGCTTAACGGAGGTAAGAAAATGTCACGTATCGGTAATAAAGCGATTACCATTCCTGCCGGCGTTGAAGTAACCATCGCTGCCGGGAATGAGGTGACTGTTAAAGGCTCCAAGGGAACTTTAACTCGTCAGTTTAACCCTGCTTTGGGAATCAAGGTAGAAGAAAATGTATTGACAGTAACTCGTCCTAACGACGAAAAGCATGTAAAACAGCTGCATGGTACAACGCGTGCACTGCTGGCTAACATGGTGGAAGGTGTGTCTGAAGGCTTTACAAAGGAGCTGGAACTGGTAGGTATCGGTTTCCGTGCTGCTGTAAGCGGAAGCAAACTGACCTTAAACGTTGGGTATTCCCACCCGGTTGAGTTCGCTGTAGAAGACGGTCTGAAGGTAGAATGCTCTTCTGCTACGGATATCAAAGTATCAGGAATTGACAAACAACGCGTTGGTGAATTCGCTGCAAACATTCGTGCTGTGAGAAAACCAGAACCTTACAAAGGAAAAGGTATTCGCTATAAAGGTGAATATGTTCGTCGTAAGGAAGGTAAAACAGCAGGTAAGAAATAGTGGGAAAGGAGAAATTGAACAATGCTTAAGAAAGTTTCTAGAAATGACGAGCGAGTACGCCGTCACGTGCGTGTTCGTACCAAAATCAGCGGTACTCCTGAATGTCCCCGCCTGAACGTTTTCCGTTCAAACAGCAACATTCACGCGCAGATCATTGATGATGTTAACGGTGTGACCCTGGCATCTGCAAGTAGTGTAGAATTAAAGTTAGAAAACGGTGGAAATGTTGAAGCCGCTAAAACTGTAGGAACAGAAATTGCAAAACGTGCAATTGAAAAGAACATCACAGGTGTTGTATTTGACCGTGGTGGATATGTTTACACAGGGCGTGTAAAGGCATTGGCCGAAGCAGCAAGAGTTGCTGGCTTGAAATTTTAGGAGGTTATGCGAATGGAACGTAGACCAAGAAGAAATCGCGATGCTGAAAAAGAATTTGAAGAACGCGTAGTTACCATTAACCGTGTAACAAAAGTAGTCAAGGGTGGACGTCGTTTCCGCTTTGCAGCTCTGGTTGTTATCGGTGACAAGAAGGGCCGCGTCGGCTTTGGTACAGGTAAAGCCAACGAAGTACCTGATGCAATTAAGAAAGCAATCGAAGATGCTAAGAAGAATGTCTTCACAGTACCTGTTGTAGGAACTACAATTCCTCATGCAATCACTGGAAGATACGGAGCTGGAGAAGTATTCCTGCGTCCTGCTTCTGAAGGTACCGGAGTTATCGCCGGTGGTCCTGTTCGTGCAGTCCTGGAGCTGGCTGGTATCAACGATATCCTTTCCAAGTGTCTGGGAAGCCGTACACCAATCAACATGGTTCGTGCTACGATCTCTGCCCTGAAAGATCTGAAAACGATCGAGGAAGTTGCTCGTCTCCGTGGTAAAAAACCAGAAGAAATTCGCGGTTAATAGGAGGATTAGAACATGAAATTACATGAAATGAAATATACTGAAGGAGCTAGACAGAAAAGCTACCGTGTTGGTCGCGGTCATGGCTCTGGAAATGGTAAAACAGCAGGAAAGGGTCACAAAGGACAGAAAGCAAGATCTGGCGGAGGCGTTCGTTTAGGTTTTGAAGGTGGTCAGACACCACTTGCTAGACGTTTACCAAAACGTGGATTTACAAACTTCAATCGCAAGGAATATGCTATCGTAAACGTTGCATCCCTGAACGGGTTTGAGGACGGTACGGAAGTAACTCCGGAACTGCTGATTGAATGTGGATTAGTAAAGAAAGAACTGGATGGTATTAAAATCCTGGGCGAAGGTGAATTGGAGAAGAAGCTGAGCGTTAAAGCAAACAAATTCTCTAAATCAGCAATCGCTACCATTGAGCAGGCAGGCGGAAAAGCAGAGGTTATCTAATCATGTTTAGGACCTTTGCAGACATGTTCAAGAATAAAGATATTCGTAACAGAATATTCTTTACTCTTGCCATGTTGTTCGTCTTTCGCTTTGGTTCAGCAATCACTGTACCGGGCGTAGATGTAACCGAATTGATAAAAGGTATACAGGACAGCTCACTGTTTGCGATGATCAATATGCTAGGCGGTGGTGGTCTGGAGCAGCTTTCCATTTTTGCAATGGGTGTTGGTCCATACATTACTGCCTCCATTATTATTCAGCTGTTATCCATGGATGTGGTTCCGGCACTTACCGAACTGGCAAAGGGCGGAGCAACCGGAAAGAAGCAGATCGACCGCTACACACGCTATCTGGCAGTCGTATTGAGCTTTTTCCAGGCATCTACACTGGTTTACAGTTTCTCTACACAGTACGATTCACTGCTGGTAAATGGAAGCGGATGGGCTTCTATTTTGTACGTTGCGACCCTGCTGACCGCAGGCAGCATGTTCATTCTGTGGATTGGAGATCGTATCAGCATGAAGGGAATCGGAAACGGTGTTTCCATGATCATTGCTGCCGGTATCATCGCCAGACTGCCGTATCAGTTTACAACGGCATGGCAGACGCTGGTTGATCCAAGCAACAGCAGTGCAACCTTCAATGGTATTCTGACCTACGGACTCTATATTGTATGCTATCTGCTGATTATCGTATTCGTTGTCTTCATGCAGACTGCAGAGCGTAAGATTCCGATTCAGTATACATCCAGTACCGTAACGACTCGTAAGAAGGATATGACTTACCTGCCGCTGAAAATCAATTCTGCCAGCGTAATTCCTGTTATCTTCGCATCCGCCATCATGGTGGCGCCGCTGCAGATCTGCAAAATGGTCTGGCCTGCAGCAGGCTGGGTCAAAACACTGGAAACCTATATGGGAATGCAGACTCCGGTCAGCCTTGTAATCTATGTAATTCTGATTCTGCTATTCACCTTCTTCTATACGAAGCTGCAGGTGGATCCGGAAAAGATTGCAGAAAACCTTGGAAAATCCGGTACGTATATCCCGGGAATCCGTCCGGGTACGGAAACAAAAGAATATGTTAATAAAGTATTGTGCAGAATCACGGTTCTGGGAGCAATCGGGCTTGCCTTTATCGCTGTTCTGCCGCATGCACTGCCTCTGATTCCAGGCATCAATCTTCCACAGTCAATGGGTATTGGTGGAACCGGAATCATCATCGTTGTCGGTGTGGCAATGGAAACGGTAAAACAGATCGAGGGACGCCTGACACAGAAATCCTACCGCGGATTCCTGCAGAGATAAAACGATAGAAGGTGAACCTATGAATATCCTGATTATGGGAGGACCTGGTGCCGGAAAAGGTACGATGTCTGCCAAAATCGTCGAGAAGTTTAACGTTAACCACATTTCTACGGGAGATATCTTCCGCAGTGAAATCGGAAAGGGAACAGCTCTTGGCATGGAGGCGAAAAGCTTCATGGATAAAGGACTGCTGGTTCCCGACGAAGTCGTTAACAATATGGTGAAGAGTTATCTGGAAAAGCTGGAAGACAAGAAAAACGGTTTCCTGCTGGATGGCTATCCGAGAACACTTGACCAGGCCAAAGCATTCGATGCACTGGCAGAAGGCAGCGAGCTTGCCATTGACAAAGTCATCGCACTTGAAATTGACTTTGAAAAGCTGGCAGACCGTGTAACCGGACGCCGCATTTGCAAAGAATGTGGAGAAATCTATCACATCAAATCCAAGCCGAGCAAAGTCGACAAGGTTTGCGACGTATGTGGTGGAGAATTATTCCAGCGTAAGGATGATACAGTGGAAAGCTTAACTGTGCGTCTGGAGGAGTACAGCTCGCAGACGGCTCCGGTGCTTGACTATTACGATAGCAAGGGAATCGTTACAAGAATTGATGCGAGTCAGCCGATTGACAGCGTATGGAATGATACATTGACAGCTCTGGAGAAATAGAATGGTGAAAGCCAAAACAAATCAGGAGTTGACAAAGATGAGAAAAGCGGGTATAATTGTTGCGCTTGCACATCGTGCAGCAAGTGCAGCAATGCAGCCCGGAATTACCACACAGGAATTGGATAGAATCATTGAAAATGTGATTCTGGAAAACGGTGCAACACCGTCATTCAAGGGTCTGTACGGCTTTCCGGCAGCAGCCTGTATTTCTATAAATTCTGTCGTAGTACATGGTATCCCAGGCGATACCGTTTTATGCGATGGAGACATTGTTTCAGTAGATATCGGTGCCTGTTATCAGGGGTACCATGGAGACTCTGCCTGGACCTATGGAATTGGCAAGCTCAGTGAGGAAGATCAACGACTGATGCGCGTCAGTGAAGAATCTTTGTATGAAGGTTTAAACATGGCCAGAGCGGGGAATCATTTAACTGATATTTCTCATGCAATCGGAGAATATGTGTTTACGCACGGGTATTCGATTCCAAGAGACTATGCAGGACATGGTATTGGAACTTCTGTCCATGAAGATCCGACAGTTCCAAATTTTGGCCCGGCAGGCCGCGGCATCCTTCTGCAGGAGGGCATGACGCTGGCAGTGGAGCCGATGGTTCACGCGGGCAAACCACAGACAAGAATGTTGAAGGATGGCTGGGGTGTCGTCACAAGAGACGGCAGTAAGGCAGCTCATTTTGAACACACGATTGTGATTACAAACGGTGGGTATGAAATACTCACAACACTGAATAAGGAGGAACGTCCAGATAATGGGTAAACAAGATGTTATTGAAATTGACGGAGTTGTTGTAGACACTCTGCCAAATGCAATGTTTAAGGTGAAACTGGCCAACGGACACGAAATTCTGGCTCACGTTTCTGGTAAAATCCGCATGCACTACATTCGCATTTTACCAGGGGACCGTGTTACCGTAGAGATTTCACCGTATGATTTAACACGTGGGCGTATAACATTCCGACACAAGTAAGTCGTGAATTAAGGAGGAAAACGCATGAAAGTAAGACCATCTGTCAAACCAATATGCGATAAGTGCCGCATTATCAAACGTAAAGGCCGCGTCATGGTTATTTGCGAAAATCCAAAACACAAACAGAGACAGGGAAACTAACGGAGGTGTAATGTAATGGCTCGTATTGCAGGTGTAGACTTACCACGCGATAAGCGCGTAGTAGTATCATTAACGTATATTTACGGTATCGGTCGCTCCACATCAGAAAAAATTCTGGCAAAAACTGGAATCAGCGAAGATATCCGTGTAAAAGACTTAACAGAAGATCAGGTAAATGCAATCCGTAACGAAATCGATGCAATCAAGGTTGAAGGTGACCTGCGTCGTGAGGTTCAGTTAAACATCAAACGTTTAATGGAAATCGGATGCTATCGCGGAATCCGTCACAGAAGAGGATTACCGGTACGCGGACAGCGTACAAAAACGAATGCTCGTACACGTAAAGGTCCAGTACGTACGGTAGCAAACAAAAAGAAATAGGACGATAGGAGGAAGTAAATAATGGCAAAGAACGTAAAAGCGAACTCACGTGGTAAACGTAAGGCACGCAAGAATATTGCTCGTGGAGTTGCACATGTCCACTCAACATTTAACAATACCATCGTTACTATTACTGATGAAAACGGAAATGCTGTAGCATGGTCTAGTGCTGGTGCTTTAGGATTCAAGGGATCTCGTAAATCCACTCCTTTCGCAGCACAGATGGCTGGAGAAGCTGCAGGAAAAGCAGCAATAGAGAATGGTATGAAGACGATTGCAGTTAGCGTAAAGGGGCCGGGACCAGGACGTGAAGCAGCTGTAAGAGCTCTGCAGGTAGCAGGACTGGAAATCACATTGATCAACGATGTGACACCGATCCCGCACAACGGTTGTCGTCCACCTAAACGACCACGTGGTTAATGATTAACTGTAATTGAGGAGGTAAACTATGCAAAAATTCGAACGTGCACATTTTGAAGTAAAAGAATATGATGAATCTCAACATTACGGGAAGTTTGTGTTTGAACCTTTGGAAAGAGGTTTTGGTACAACCATTGGAAATGCACTAAGACGTGTTTTGCTCTCCTCTTTACCGGGAGCTGCCGTATTTTCAATTAAAGTTGATGGTGTTTACCACGAGTTCACTTCAATTCCTGGAATTGTAGAGGACGTAACGGCAATCATTTTAAATATCAAAACCCTTGTGATGAGTATTCAGGATGATGAAATTTATACTCTGCGTATCTCAAAACAGGGTCCAGGCGCAGTAACCGGTGCTGATATTATTTGCCCGGAAGGTGTGGAGGTAATAAGCAAGGACTTACACATCTGTACACTGGAAGAGGGCGGAATGCTGGAAATGGAACTGCAGGCTCGTATTGGCCGCGGGTACGTAAGTGCTGACACGAACAAGCAGCTGTACCAGACACCAAATCAGCCTCTGGGAATCATTTACACAGATTCAATTTATACACCAATCGAGAAGGTATCCTATAATGTAGAGCCGACTCGTGTTGGACAGGATGCTCACTATGACAAGGTTGCACTGGAAATCTGGACAGACTCTTCACTGAGTCCGGCAGAGTCCGTTGCACTGGCAAGCAAAATTCTAATCGACCATCTGGAGCTGCTGACAAATGTTCATGAAGCAGTAAATGATATGGAATCCGTGATGAAGGAAGCACAGGGCGAGGTACAGAACAAGGGACTTGTCATGATGATTGAAGACCTTGACTTATCCGTACGTTCCTACAACTGTTTGAAGCGTGCAGGAATCCAGACCGTGGAGGAACTGACACAGAGAACAGAGGATGAAATGATGCGTGTAAGAAACCTTGGTAAGAAATCATTGAAAGAAGTTAAAGATAAGATCTATGATTTGGGACTGAGTTTCAAATCATACGAATAAATATTCGCAAGGGAGGTTAATGGACCAATGTGGAATCGTAAATTAGGACGTAAAGCTGACCACCGTAAAGCTTTATTACGTAACATGGCTACATCCGTGATCGCTTACGGTCAGATTGAAACTACTGAAATGAAAGCAAAGGAACTTCGTTCCGTTGTTGATGAACTGATCACACTGGCAAAACGTGGAGACCTGCACGCTCGTCGTCAGGCTGCAAGCTTTGTACGTGATGTTGTTGTCAATGAAGAGACAGGACAGACTGCTCTGCAGAAGCTGTTTGAAGAAATCGGACCTGCTTATGCAGACCGTAAGGGTGGATATACTCGTGTTGTTAAGACAAGAGTACGTCGCGGAGACGCAGCACCTATGGCTATCATTGAATTAGTTAAATAAATAACAGGAGAACTGCAACGCAAATCAATAACGCTGCAGTTTTTTTTATGCCTGCGATAATTTAGATATCCACAAAGATTGGCTGCTTCCCCTACTGGAATTGATTGCAAGCGTAGCTGTGCAAGCGGCAATGGGGTTCCTTCGGTTTCAGATTTGAGAAGGAATCATGCACGCAGAGAAAACAAATAATCTTAAACTAAGGTGGAGGGAAAGAGGAACGTGGAAACAAACCTAGCTTTATGGTATACTCTAGCAATTTCTTTTACATTGAATAGAAGGGCTACATGTATTCTTTTTACCTGCATTGTAGTATTATAGTGTAGTAAAGGGAGTGGTTAGCTTATGCGAATTAAGAAAACGGTTCTCATTGCCGGTATTGCAATGATACTCGCAGCTTCCGGCACTGTTGGATATATCTGGTCACAAAACCAAAAAAAGGAACAGGATTATGCAAAGATGGAGATAACGTTCCATAAGGATCGTCAGATTCTGGAATATGGGGAAAAGATAGACAGCAGCTCCTTCGTAAAGCATTCAGTTGGTGAAGTGAAAACCTATCCGAGCGTTCATACAAAGAAAACAGGTATCCAGACAATCACCTATGTATTGAGCTATGAAGGGCAGACGAAAAACATACCGTATACGATTGACGTACAGGATACAAAGAAACCGGAAATCAAACTGAAGGAGAACCATGTTACTCTGGAATATGGGCAAACGTACGATGTCGCAGATAATATAAAAAGCGTTCGTGATCCGATCGACGGACCCTTGAAGAAAGCAAAGAAAACAGCAGCCGGAAGCTATTGGATAGATGGCAGGCTGAATACGTTGAAGGCAGGGAGCTACACCATCACCATACATGCGCAGGATCGAAATGGAAACCGTGCAGACCAAAAGTTTACGGTAACGGTAAAAGAAAAAGTGGAGCAGAAGCCGAAGAAGGTAAATACTCCTTCTGATGAACCGTCATCACCATCACAGTCAGGGGGGGCCACAGCCGCATCGGTTGAGCCGTATTACGTCAATGGAGTGCTTCTAGTGAATAAAAAGCATGCACTGCCACAGAATTACGGAGGAATGGATTCCAACGCTTACGCAGCTCTGCAGCAGCTTCAGGCGGGAGCTGAGGCAGCAGGTTATTCCATGCCGCTGATTAGTGGCTATCGTTCCTATGCATATCAGGCTTCCTTGTATAACAGCTATGTCGCACAGGATGGACAGGCGCTTGCTGATACCTATTCAGCAAGACCGGGACATTCCGAGCATCAAAGCGGACTTGCCTTTGACATTGGCGCCTTGGATAACGGGTATGGCAATACGCCGGATGGAAGATGGCTGCATGCCCATTGTGCAGACTACGGCTTTATTATTCGCTATCCGGCAGGTAAGGAAAGCATGACAGGCTACCAGTATGAGCCATGGCATGTCCGCTACGTTGGTAAAGAAATTGCATCTCAGATCATGGCGCAGGGAATCACGCTGGAGGAATATCTGGGAGATATATAAGCATAGAAAACAGGTGGGCTCTATTGCCAGCATAGAGTTCGCTTTTTTTGCGTATATCCAATGGCTTCATAAAGCATCCGTACTTCTGGGAGGAACAGCATGCTATCCATATATAATCTTAAGAAACAGGGAAGATTCACCTGCTTTTTGCGAATGTCACTGTACGAATAAACAGAAACTGTTATAATATTGAGGAGCGAGGGATGTACATATGAAAAAACAACTAATGATACTTTTGACGGCAGGGCTTCTGCTTGCCGGCTGTAATTCCAATGAAGAAGAGGACGCCCTAAAACAGTATGGGGTAGAAGATACAAAGAGCTGTGACAATCTTGCGGCTGTGAAGCAGGCAGGTGACGAGCTTGTCAAGGACAAGGGAAGTGTCTACTGCGCCATCACAACGGATAAGAATCTCGACCAGGCGACTGCCTTTGTGAAAAAGGATTATGATGCAAAGCGGATCACTGCATTTTTAAAGCTTCCATACTATCACAAGGAGCTGACCAAGCGCTATATTGCATATGATGACGGGAAAAAGGATGTACAGGATATTGTGACCTATGTCAATATCGGTCTGGATCAGCCGTATTTCACCAATGTTGATATTATCCGGGATACTGATGATATCCTCCTGCTGATTAACAAATATCACCGGCTGCCTGATGATTATGAGCCGAAAAATCTAGTGAAAACACCAAATGCCTGTGTGATAGGAAAGGATTTCTCCTGTCAGAGTGAGCCTCAGTATTTGCGTAAGGAGGTTGCGGACGCATTTTCCGAGCTGGTGAAGGCAGGGGAAGCAGAGCAAATTCACATTAAGGCAATTGCGAGCTATCGCAGCTTTGCCTATCAGAAAAATCTGTACGATTATTATGCACAGAGTCAGGGAACGGAGTATGCGGACAAATACTATGCCCGTCCGGGACAGAGTGAGCATAACAGTGCCCTTGCCGTAGATGTGACGATCAATGATGAAAATTTCAATGAAATTGAAAAATCAGAGCATTATGACTGGCTGCTTCAGCATATGGCAGAGTATGGCTTTATCCTGCGATATCCGGAGGATAAAGTGGATGTGACCGGATATCAGTATGAATCCTGGCATCTGCGCTATGTTGGAAAGGATGTCGCAAAGGAAATCGTGAAGCAGGGGCTTACACTGGATGAATATATCGCCAGAAAGGATGTGCAGAAATGAAAAAACTTATGGTTGTAATGCTGAGCCTGCTGCTGTGTGCATGCAGTACATCAGAGAATAAGAAAAAAGAAACACCGGAAAAGGATCCGGAAAATGAACATACAACGGTATCCTTTGTCGGAGTCGGAGATAATCTGATTCATGAAATGATCTACAAGCAGGCAGATGCTGCTGCCGGTGAGATGAATGATGGAACATATGATTTTACGGAAATGTATACGCATGTAAAGAAGGATATTCAGGAAGCCGATCTTGCCTATATCGATCAGGAGTCCATTGTCGGAGGAGATGCGCTTGGCATCAGTGGCTATCCAACATTCAATACGCCTGCTGATATCGCAAAGAATGTTGCAGATACCGGATTTGATATCGTGAACACGGCAAACAACCACTGTCTGGATAAATATCAGGAGGGAATTGATTATTCCCATGAAATCTGGGGAAAGCAAAAGGGAATTATTACGGCGGGAACCTATACCTCCCAGAAGGATCGGGATACAATACGGACAATCAAACGTAAGGGAATCACATTTTCCTTCCTTGCCTATACCTATGGAACAAACGGAATCGAGCCGCCCAACCCCTATAGCGTTGCCTATTTCGATGAGGACCAGATCCGTGAGGATGTGAAAAAGGCAAAGAAGCTCAGTGATGTCGTGATCGTATCTGCGCATTGGGGAGATGAGAATGTTTCAGCCCCTACGGAGTTTCAAAAGAAATATGCGAAGCTGTTTGCAGACTTGGGGGTAGATGTCGTTGTCGGTGAGCATCCGCATGTAATACAGCCGGTCACATGGATGGAAGGAAAAGAGGGGAATAAGACGCTGGTGATCTATTCACTCGGAAATTTTTTAAATGGTATGCTGGATGTGAACAATGTACTGGGCGGTATGATCCGTTTCGATTTTGTCAGGGATGCAAAAAGCAAGGAGATTTCTATTCAAAATGTGAAATGGGAGCCGCTGATAACGCATTATACAGGGGATGCTGCGGATATCATGAATACGAGAAAGAATTTCACCGTTTATAAGCTGCGTGATTACAGCGAGGAGCTGGCTGAGAAGCATGGATTAAATGGGGTGGACGGACAACGGGTTCGCCTTGAGGATCTGTACGCACGTACGAAAAAGGTGATTACGGAAATACCTGTTATAGGAAAAGGGGATGCGAAATGACACTGATTGAAGAAATGGAGATTTATGCACAGGAGCATGATGTGCCGATTATGCAGAAGGAGGGGATAGATTTCATGTGTTCCTTTCTGCGGGAGCATAATCTGAAGCATGTTCTGGAAATCGGAAGTGCCATCGGTTATTCGGCAATCCGTATGGCAATGCTGGATACGGATATGCATATTACGACAATCGAGCGGGACAAAGAGCGCTATGATCAGGCAGTGGAATATGTACAGCGAAGCGGCCTGCAGGATCAGATTACACTGCTGTTTGGCGATGCACTGGAGACTGTCGTTGCGGGCAGCTACGATATGCTGTTCATCGATGCGGCAAAGGCACAGTATACTAAGTTTTTTGAGCGCTATGAGCCGTTGCTGAAAAAGGACGGATATGTAATAACGGATAATCTGAATTTTCATGGTCTAGTGGAGCATCCGGAAACGATTAAAAGCCGCAATCTGCGAAGTCTGGTACGTAAAATCGGAAATTTTGTCGAGTATCTGAAGCAGCGTGAGGATTATGATACACAATTTTATGATTTTGGAGACGGTGTGGGAATCAGCAGGAAAAAAGTGTGAGTATGTAGCAGAAGGAAACGGCATAGCCTGTGGAATCAGGAAGGAAACTATTCCTGAAATTAAGCTATTTCATGTATCATTTTGCATGTTTTGTGATACAATAGAAACAAGAAAGTGGTGATACTATGAAAAAGATAATACCTGCACTGGCGGTAATTGCCGGAGCTGCGGCACTGGTTGCCTACAAGCTGAAAAAGGATGAGGAAAAACAGATCGTTGATCTGGATCAGGGACTTCTTGCGGATGAGGAAGATCTGAATGAAATGGATTTGGACGATGAAATAGAAGAAGGTCCGATTAGTGATCCTGCTTCCTGTATGGAGTCTGTGAAAGAAGAGGCGGCAGCTGCTGCAGAGGATGTAAAGGATTTGGCAATGGATGCTGTAGAAGAAGGAAAAGAAGCAGCGGAGGATTTTGCGGATGCTGTCAAGGATAAAGCAGCAGAAGCAAAGGATATTGTAGTGGATGCTGCAGAGGAATTTGATACGGATTTTCCGTCTCTCCTGAAGAGTGAAACGGCAGCTCTGAAGGAGCAGGCAAAGAAATTGATGGATGACATGCTGCAGGAAGGTGACGTGCATGAAAACGAGCGTCCGGTTCAGCACAGCGTGGTATTCAAAACGGCCGAGGATATGGACAGCTTTAAAAATGAGGTTATCAATAAGGGCTTCGTCATCACAAGAGGGGATGAAGACCTGGAGCTGATCGTATTGCATATCACACCGATTGATGATGTCAAGCTGATGGGAAATATTCTGTATATTGCCGGAGAAGCGAAGCTGCATCATGGTGAATATCAGGGATGGAGCAGTAAGGTTATTTATTAAGTCATACAAATATAAAAGACGTCACGTACTGTGGCGTCTTTTTCTCACCCATGAATCGGCGTCTTTCATTCGATGGATGCCTTATGACACAGTAGAAATCCTTTTCTATATAGGAAAATTCCCGGCTATCGCACCGGGGCATTTTTCAATCCATAAACACTGTTTCATCTATGCGTTTTCCATGCTTATCATAAAAACGTAATTGCGAAATACTTGAATAAGGCGGAAGGAAGTCATAACTTTTGATAAGATAGGTATCCAGCTCTGATAATCCATCCAGCGATATAGTGAGCTTATCTTTATCATTCTTGGAAGCACGCAAATCAAATTCATAGCGCTCTGCTTTCACGATACTGTTATCGATAAAGACGACGATATGGATATTATCGGGCGTTCCAACCTTCATATAGCCGAAAGGTACAGTAGATTCTACGCCACCTTCATAGGAATAGGAGGATCCCTCCTTCTTGAATATCAACACATGATAGGTGTCCCTTTGTTTTAATAAATATAGTAAGCTTTGCTTATCTTCTATAACATTTAATTGCTCATGATTTTTATAAGTATTGTCCATATAATCCTTTGGATCAACCGTATCCTTATTGAAATTACATGCAGACAACATGATTGTGCAGGCGATTATAAATAGCAACCTTATTTTTGCTTTCATTTTCTTATCTCCCGTAATATATACATGACCTATCCAGCTTTCAGAACGAATGGTTTCTTGAAATTTACTGCTGTATGCATATAACATAAGCATTGAACATCATGATTTATAAGTCTTACACAGCTTTTCCCGCACATATGGGATGGTATATATCATGCATGGTGCAGTGCGGCAGCTTCCATCCATGCACTCGTATTGATATCGTCATAGAAGCGCATGTGATTTCATTCTGAGCTTGATAGGTATGGCTGTCCCCCTTCCATTACCTTTCTATGGATATATACAGTGCTTACATCCTTTGGGCTTTTCAATTTAATAGCGGTTGTGAACCTTCTCAAAAAAGCAAAGCATATCCTTAACCTTTAATACTCTTCCATCATCCAATACCGCTGTTCCGCTGAGGTAGCCGAAAACCTGATGCTGATCCGTTACAATGATGAGCGCACTTGTTTTCGCACAACGATCAAGAATCGGTTGAAAGGACATTTCAAAACGTGCGTCGCTGGATGTAATACGCCAAGGCTTGAGATAGCTGTCCGGCGGTATGTGAAAGGTGACATCCTCCAGCTTGTGGGCAACACCATCATACAGCAGTAAATTTTCGCTGGCCGCTGTCGTATCGCCAAAGCCGTAGCCGACATTGAAGCCAAACGGTTTTCCCTCTACAAGGCCGTTTCCATTCCCCCAGTACCAGGTGTTGTCATAGGTCCATACCCCACGCCCCCAATCCAGTGTTCCGAAGGCATTCTGTGGATCAAAGCGTATCGTGTTACCGTCAAAGCTGACACTTCCCTCAGCACGCATGCAGTTGATTTTCTGATTGTAGTAAAACGCGGTCTTTTTTTCTTTCCACGGTGTCGCAATTACCATACTGTCCATATCCGGCTGATGCAGCGTGATTTCACAATGAAATGGTTTTCCTTCATAGAAGCTCTGAAAATCACAGCGAAGGATGCGTTTGCCCTTCATGACCTGAAATTCCATATCGAGTCGCTTATCCCTGTATTTACAGGAGCCGCTTTCTGAGCTGGTCGGCAGCTTCAGCTTTCCCATTGGGAATGCGTTCAGAATGGTTTCGGTATGCTCCCAGCCTCTTTTAAAATCAAGAAGGGAAACGGATTGCAGTCCAATGTAGCCGTCATCGGAAATCGTGAAGGCGACACCGTAATGATCGTTGAGTATCAGATAATAATCCCATTCCTTGATTCTCCAGCGCTTTGCTTTGATATCCTCTCTGCGATATTCCTGCAGCAAGGAACGGGACCAGCCTGCCTCTTTCAGCCTGCCATGCTCATCCAGCAGAGGATGACGCTGTGTAACCTCATGATTGCGCATACAATCGCCTCCTGTTCTTCTATCTTCATTATAGTAAGTGTCCTGCAGGATGACAATATCATGTCGCAAATCCCTGATTTTCATTGACAAATGATTTTCGTACAGGTATTCTGAACTTACAGCTACCAAGGACGACTGCATGATTGATGTGGTGCTTCTGTGGCAACAAGTGTTTAAACCACGCATACAGCGTCTGCATAAGAGAAGAACTACCGGGAGGATACCTATGAAACTGCATATACAGAATGTGAAGAAGACCTATGATGAGAAGGAAGTGCTGAAAAATAGCAGTGCTGTTTTTGAACAGGGAAAGATTTATGGACTGCTGGGGAGAAACGGAAGCGGCAAAACGACGCTGTTTAACTGTATTTCCCATGAGATCCCCTGTGAGGGGGATGTTCTGATTGAGGAGCACGGGGAATTGCGAAAGGTAGAGGACAGAGATATTGGGTATGCTTACTCCAGCCCGATTCTGCCTGAATTTATGACTGGTTTTGAATATATACGCTTTTATATGGATATTCATGCAAAGGAAATTGATCCTGCGAAGACTATAGATTCCTATTTTGATCTGATGCGCATCGTTCCAAAGGACCGGCATCGTCTGATTAAGGGATACAGCCACGGTATGAAGAACAAGCTGCAGATGCTGGGCTTTCTGATTTCACGGCCGAAGGTCATTTTACTGGATGAACCGCTGACTTCCTTTGATGTTGTTGTGGCAAATGAAATGAAGCATCTGCTGCTGGAAATGAAGGCGGAACACATTCTCATATTCTCTACCCATATTCTGCAGCTGGCAAGTGATCTCTGTGATGAAATCGTGCTATTGCATAACGGGATACTGGAACAGCTCGATCATGCTTTGCTGCAACAGAATGATTTTGAGGATCGCATCGTTTCGCTGCTGCAGGAGGAAGTAAAGCATGCTGGGTGATATTCTGCTGCTGTTTCGGATTCGGATGACCAGAAAGGTGAACGGATTTTTCTATTATGTGAAACGACTCCCCCTGATTGGCAGGCTATTGAAGGAATCCTGTTATGCTGCTGTAAATCTAAAGGGAGTGCTGAGTGTCTTCTCCTTCCTTGTGGATATCCTGATGAACCTGTTGAAAAATCTGCTGTATCTGTTTGTGGTGATTGCTGTACCGCTGATCAATCTGCAAAAGCATGCTGATGATGGGCAGATTACAAATGGGTTTCTGTTTGGCTTTGTGCTGTTAAGCCTTGTAGCAGGAAGTATAAGCAACAGCAAGCTTCTTACAGCGGATGATGAAACCTTTATTCTCAGCCGCCAGATGCATATGGAGGCCAGACGCTGTCTGTGCTCCCGCAGCTGGTACAGCTATAGCATGAATGCCATCGGACTCTTTCTGGCATGCCTGCTTTTGTCCTTTATGTTTTCGTTTCCCTTCTGGTATGCAGGTATGGCCGGCTTTGGCTATCTGGGCTCCCATCAGTGTATGGACATGCTGCAGATGCGGCACTTTCAAAGGAAAAACAGCTTTTATCTGCATGCGAATACATGGAAGCTTCTCATTCCACTTGGCTCCTTGCTCCTGCTGTATGCGCTATACTGGCTGAATGTGGATTTCAGCTTTGCTCCATGGCTGTTCTGCATCACTTCGTTTGTGTGTGCAGCAGCCATTATTCCCTATCGGCGTTTTGAAAACAGCTATCATGCTTACAGTGAGCTGCTGACATGCCTGCTTGTGGAGAATTATGAAATACTGAAGCTGGACAGCAGCCAGATGAAGCAGATGGAGGTAGCGGTGGATGAAAATAGCTATACCAGTGAGGAGCTGCAATATCGAACAAAGAATACGGGCTATGCCTTTTTAAATGAACTATTCTTCCGCCGTCATAAGCATCTGATTTATAAGCCGGTAAGGTTTCGTCTGGCTGTCATGACAGTGCTCTGGCTTGCAGGTACATGTTTGCTGATCGTGCTGAAGGATGAAATGAAACTCACGAAGGATATTCTGGAGCTGCTTCCGCCATTTGTATTCCTTTCCTATATTCTCAGCATCTCACAGCGTGTCTGTAAGGCGATGTTTATGAACTGTGATGTATCGCTGCTGCATTACAGCTATTATCGTAGCAGGGAGGCGGTGCTGGTGAATTTCCGACTTCGCTTAAAAAAGCTTTGCTTCTATAATCTCCTGCTGATCATGGTGCTTTGCCTGTATATGAATAGCACCGTTGTGCTTGTTGGATTGCCCTATACTCTCTCCACGCTTCTTCTGTTTGATTTTGCTTTGCTTTGTCTGGCTGTGTTTTTCAGTGTTCATTATCTGTTTGTCTACTATATCTTTCAGCCGTATAATGAGCAGTTTGATATGAAAAACCCGTTTATGTCCATCCTCAACGGTCTTGTGTATCTTTTTTGCTATTTCTGCATGCAGCTGGAGGGAAGTCTGTTGTTTGTCAGCGGTGTTTTGGCTTCTACACTTCTATATATCCCGATTGCGCTTCTTCTGGTATATCGTCTGGCGCCGAAAACCTTCCATTTGAAATGATGGTTAAGGCTATTGGCACTCCCTGCTTCCAATAGGAGCCACGGTATCCATTCCAATGACTTTGGATCCAGACAAAAATAATTTCTATCTGACTCCTGCAGCAGTCTGCGTTATCCATTACAAGGCTGTGGCTAGACGTTGCAGGATAACATAACTACGTTTTTCTCTAAACTGGCTGATGGATCTTGTGGTGAAAAAGGCTCACATAGCAAAGGCATACCTGATTCTGATTTCATACTTGGGGAAACAGAAATTCATATCCATTTCGACAATGCGTGCAAAAGCAGCTGTTGATCATACTGCCTGTATTTCTGAAAGGGTAAGCATTTGAGTATTACGTAAGCTTGGAAACGGTCTAACGTGGACAGGCGGTACCAATTTCAGGAGAACAGGGAATATCTATTGAAGCACAGACCAGGCATATAACGTATGTATATTTTTTTATGCTGCATGAATATGTATCCAACACATGTCCGCTATGGTTCTTTCTTTGTATTATCCAGAAAAATAGATTGCGGAATTTTTTCTTTTCGCTATAATTATAGGAAGTAGGGAGATGAGGGCATGCTGAAGAAAAATTTTAATTATTTTACTATGTTTGCGACCGGGCTGTTTTTCTGTGTGCTCGGTTTTTCCTTTATCTTCGATTCTCTTGCTGTCTGGAACTGGCTGTATACAACGCTTGTTATCGGTATATCCGTCGCCGGTGTTATTCGTATTTTCAATATGATTCTGAATTACCGCAAGCTGAAGCACAAGGGCGGACAGTTTCTGGATATCATCGTGTGGCTGATTGCGATTATCATATCACTGGCGATACCGGAAACCTTTTTCGCCATCTTTCCGCGTTTGATCGGCTGCTGGATTCTGCTGCATGCCATTATCAAAATCATTGTCTTCTATATCAAAATCAAGGATCGGCTGCCGATTCCGTTTATGAAGGTGATTTTTCTATGCGGCGATTTGATCATAGCCTTTTTTCTGATTGTAAATCCGGGCGCACATGAGGATGTAATCAGCTTTTTTCTGGGTGCCTATTTCCTTATTTACGGAGGAAACACCCTGCTTGATCTGATACGGGAAATTCTTCCGAGCGGCAGCGGGGATAAGCTGGATCAGAAAATTCAGCTCTCGGTACCTCCGGTATTATCTGCCGTTATCCCTCCGCATTTGATGAGTACCCTTTTGAACAAGGATAAAGAGGATGAAATCAAGGAACGCTTTGATGCCATAAAAGAGGATATTCCCGTTGATATGGAGGTACTGATACATTTAGCGCCAAGTGGACCCGCTATGTTTGGACATGCGGATGTCGTGTATCGCGGACTGGTCATATCCTATGGCTGCTATGATCCGCATAATCGACATTTGTTTGGAACACTGGGAGATGGTGTCGTCATTATCGCACCAAAGGATACCTATATCCGAAACTGTCTGGAGAATGAGAATAAGACACTGATCGGCTTTGGTGTATCTCTGAATGAGGAACAGAAAAAAAGGCTGAATGACCGCATTCTGGAGGTATTTGAGACCTTTTGCGATTTCGAGTGTGACGAGCAGCTGAAACAGAAAGGACTTCCCTGCAAGGGAGCGTGTGATGACTATCTGAGCCGTGTAACCAGAACATCACCGGATGCCAGATTTTATAAGATACGGGAAGGAAAGCTGAAAACCTTTTTTGTCGTTTCGAGCAACTGCGTATTTTTTCTGGGAAACCTGCTGAGCTCCATCGGCTTGAATCTGTTTGACCTCAGCGGTATTATATCTCCGGGAGCGTATTATGATTTTTTAAACAAGCAGTTTAAAAGTCACAAGGGATTTATTGTTTCCCGCAGACTATATCGGAAAAAGGATGTGGATCAGTTTGATTAAAGCATATCTGAAATCTATAAATAATCGCCAAATGGTACAGAATCGGAAGCACACATCAGGATTTATCAAAGCAGAGCGAAGTAGTTACACATCTGCGGCTGATAAGTCTTTTTTTTAGAAGAAAGCTTACGAATTTGCAAATAGGATAAACAATAGCTGTACGAAATTTCCTGCTGTGTGTGATCGTTTACGGGTATACATGTGCAGTCTTCCTTAATGAGAATGTAAAGGAAAGCTCTGAACCTTACAAAATGGTCACATTTCTATGAATATATTGACAAATCCAGCTATTTCTTATAGTGTATTAGTGTAATAGATACAGTAGTACAGTTATCGTTTTGTACAGGGAGGAGAATACTATGCTGGAGCTTAAACATATAGCAAAGACGTATAAAACAACAAAGGGAGTGAGGACTGAGGCTTTGAAGGATATCAATCTGCGCTTTCCACAGCGCGGGATGGTGTTCGTATTAGGAAAATCAGGGTCTGGGAAATCCACCCTGCTGAATATCATCGGCGGGCTGGATCAGGCAGATACAGGGGAAATCATCATCAACGGAAAAAGCTCTGCGGATTTCAAGCAATCGGATTATGATTCCTACCGCAATACGTATGTGGGATTTATCTTTCAGGAATTCAATCTGATGGAGGAATACACCATCGAGAAAAATATCGCCATGGCGCTGCAGCTGCAGCAGAAGGAAGCGTCTTCTGCACAAATCGAGCAGCTGCTGGAACGTCTGGGTCTGAGCGGCTATGCGACGAGATATCCGAATGAATTATCCGGAGGACAGAAGCAGCGCGTTGCCATCGCGCGTGCCTTGATCAAGGAACCGCAAATCCTGATGGCGGATGAACCGACGGGGGCCTTGGATTCTGCGACAGGGAAAGAAATTTTCGATACACTAAAGGAATTGAGTAGAGAAAAGCTGGTCATCGTTGTCAGTCATGACCGTGAATCTGCACAAGCCTATGCGGATCGAATCATTGAGTTCAAGGACGGTGTTGTGGAATGTGATACAGCACCCGATGTCGATGAGCAGCATGAGGTATTTGAAGCTATTCATTCCCATCTGCCGTTCAAAGACAGCTTCCGGCTTGGATTTTCCTGTCTTGGACACAAAAAGATCCGAATGGTATTCACCATTCTGCTGACCAGCTTCGCACTGCTGCTTCTGGCACTTTCGGATGCTGTTGGAAATTTCAGCTCGGTCAATGCCCAGTATAAGGCAGCTGAGGAATTACAGGAACCGTATGCCGGTGTTCGTTATCAGTACCTGGATGAGAATGGAAATACCATCTATACCGGCATGGATACGCAGATAAAGGATTCGGATATCCATGCTGTTTTAAAGGAGAATGAAAAGCAGAAGTTCGCAAAGGTCTATTCCTGGGACACGATGCCGCTGCGTCTGGGAGATTTGGGAATCGAAGAGCTGGACAGCACGGCGTATTCCGCTGCCGTCGACCAGTATAAGCTGACGGAAATGGGCAGCTTTGATACTCTGGGCTACAAGGATATCAAGGGATCCTTTCCCAAGGATTACAGGGAAATGGCAATTTCCTCCTATCTGGCGGATATCATCCTTTCACAGGGAATCGCAGATGAGAAAGGAAAGCTGCAGTTTCCGAAGACATATGATGATATTCTACAAAACGTAAAGCTTCCAATCGGAGATACATGGATGCGCATCAGTGGGATTGTAGTCAAGGATACCGGCAAATATGAATCCCTGAAGAAGGTCAGTGCGAATAATATCGACAGTGAAACGTACAAGCTGGTTCGTGAATTCCGAAATATAGCAAGCATAAGCTGTAATAAGCTGTATGTGAAAGAGGGCTTTGTAAACACAGTGAAGCAGCAGAAGGGAACGGTTCTGGACAGCAGTAAGCATACATTATATCTGCGTGTGAATGAGCAGGATATGGGCATGTCCTCACTGGCTTATCCTGCGCAGACGGTTACCTATTTCAATGGTACGGAAATGGTTTCCACTAAGAGCGTGAAAAAAGATGAAATCCTTCTTACGCCGGATATGCTGATGCAGATTCTCGGGAAATCGGAGAGCTTCTATAGTGATGCCATGGCGAAGAAATCTACAGAAGAGATTCGCAAGGTTCTGCAGGACAGTGTAAAACGGTTGATTGGAAGAAGTGTGGAGCTGCATGTACAGGAGGGCTTTGGAAACAGCGGTGAGCTTTTGAAGCAGCAGGTACGCATTGCCGGTGTAGTGATGCCGGAGGGAAAGTTCAGTATGGAGGATGTTTATCAGATCAATGATAATATGGTCAATCAGGAGCTGATTGCCGCTTACATTCCGGATACGCTGTATGTCAGTGAGCTGCTGGGAAGCTTTGATGATACCACATTGAAGCCGTTTCTTGAACAATACGATATCGGCAACAATCTGTATGCCAACACGGTAGCTACGCAGGATGTCAAGAGCATCAAGGATTTTGCGAGCTTTGCTACGAAGGTATTCTTCTATGCAAGCATTGCCCTGTTCATCTTTGCGGCAGTGCTGATGATGAATTTCATCATTGTGTCGATTTCCTATCGTAAAAAGGATATCGGAATCCTTCGTGCCATCGGTGCAAGAAGCACAGATGTTTTGAAAATCTTTATCTGGGAAGGAGTCATGCTGGCGGTGATCTCCTATGTGATAACCATGATAGGTCTGCAGCTGGTGTCACTGATCACCAATACGTTCGCAAAGGAGGAAATCGGTGTTCTGATTTCACCGGTCATCATTACATTGCGTCAGCCGCTGCTGATGCTGGTAATCGTTGCGGCAGTAACCTTTATCGCCTGTATCCTTCCGGTAACAAGAATTGCCCGTCAGCGTCCGATAGACGCAATCAAGAAGTAAATGAAAGAACAATGATCAAACAGAATCCATTCATCGAAAAAAAGCAGGATAATTTTATTGATTATCCTGCTTCAGATTGTTGACAAAAGCCTATACCTTTTCGTAAGGACATAGGCTTTTTATTGTATATAGGCAATTTTCGAAATGAAATTGTCTTTTTTTGTATATTTTGAAGGATATATTGAATTTTTTGATG